>JAYSXU010000955.1:0-6869 GCA_043716965.1 Fimbriiglobus sp. | reverse complement strand
CGCGGAGACTTTGGGCTGGCTCATGACGGCGACTATAGCCACACGGCCGGACTTCGAGAACCCGATTCACAACGCCACTGCGTAACTCCTAATCCTGTCACGTCTTGTGTTAGGTCGAGTAGCTGCGCAGGGTAACCTATGCGAAGATCTTTGAGCGGCAGAGCGGCGCGTTCAACGTTTTGCTCCAGGCCGGGCATAAATGGAACGGGCGACGCCGTGCCGATCAGCCGCTGCCCGACGGCACGATGCCGCGACTGGCGTGCGACACGTGGCACACGGGGAGGCGATTGTAGCCATGCCGCCTGACACCCAGAAAATTTGGTCGCGTCCCCCGCGTGCGGCAGACAAACTGCTCGCACCAGATCGCATCTGGGAAAAAAAAAATAATTTTTGAACCCTAGGCGTTCCGGCGGCGACTCATCAGATGTAAACACATCGCACATGCTACTGACGCGATGATGTTGAGGAACTCATGATCACGACCGACACTCACCCGATTACAGAAGTGGGTTTGGTTCGTGAGGCAATTACTGGCAATATCACTGCGTTTGAAACACTGGTCAATCGTTATGAGAAGCGCCTCTTGTATTACATCTTACGATTGACTTGCAATACTGAAGAGTCGCTGGACATCCTTCAGGACGTCTGGTTGACCGCATTCAGCCGGATCAGACACTTGCGATCACCGGAGGCGTTTCGCGTTTGGATTTACCAGATCGCACACGACAAGGCGGTCAGCCGGGTTCGGAAAATGGTCAGGGGACCGAAACTACAAGACCCGAGTGAAACAGATGAGCAGATGCACCCGGAGGCAACGTCGGACCCGGAAAACGTTGAACTGGTCCACTATGCATTGCAACAGTTGACTTGGGAACACCGCGAGGTCTTGACGCTCCATTTCCTCGAAGACATGCGAGTTGAAGAAATTGCGATCGTGTTAACGTGCCCGGTCGGAACAATCAAGTCCCGACTGTACTATGCGAAACGGGAGATGCGACAGGTGGTTGAGAAGAGCATCAATGGATGACACTGTTCTGAAACCGAAGTTTGCCGACGATCTCGTCCGCCTTGAGTCGGGAACCTCCGGCCCGAATTTTTTGAGATACCGCTTGCAACTGGAGGAGAAAATCCGCCGGGCCGCACGACGGGAATATCGCATGTGGGTTGTGACCTTCGCCTGTGCATTGATCGCGGTTTTCTCCCCGATTGCGATGCTGTTAATTGAAAAACTGGTCGTCGGTCCGACTGTAAAGGGGTACCTCCTACTCGGACTGATGACAGCAACGATTTGCACAACGCCGTTTTTGCTTCTGTACTTCGTCAAGTATTTCGCCCCGTTGTCGCGGTTGATCCGTGAACTCACACGATCCCAGAAGCAATACGACTAGCAGGCGGGTCGGCCCTCAGTGGTTTCGTGGCCGACACAATAACTTTACCAACGCTATAGATCTTCACGCAAACCATATAAATCTTGGTGCAGTAGCGCCCTGGATATAGGTCGCAAATTGTACAGGAACGGGATCGGACATGAGTACCCCCAAAATCAATCGCAGACAGCCGAAGCTACTGGAACGTATTTGGACCAATCTGACGACGTTCCGACGGGCCGCAGTACTAACAAGTATTTTGGGCCTCGGTTGGAACGGGCTTGCGAGTGCCGACTCACTGACGGGTCATGTTCGTGACTCGAACGGGCAACCCGCCGTTGGCGCAACGGTCACGGTTACTGAATTACTTCCGACCTTATCCGGAGCGCCCGATCAACGACGGGGACGGTCCTGGACCGGGCAGGTCACGCCCGAAGGCAAGTTTGCGATCGCCGACGCTTTGCCGAACGAGCGCCAACCGTCAACGCTCGATATTTGGATTAAAAAAGAGGGTCGGGTCGATTGGCACACAGAACTCAAAGTTTCGTCATTAGCAAAAGGCGATGGATGTCGAATCCTCGATCCCGTCACGCTCAACGGCGGACGTGTCGTGAAAGGCCGTGTCCTCAATCAGGATGGGGCGCCCGTTGACCAAGCAACCGTCGTCGTGATGGCAGCGACTGGCAACAGTAAAAGTGCTACGAGAGATTTGTTTCCGTTTCAGCCCCGTCCGGTTGGAGCGGGCGGACAATTTGAAGTAACTGTTCCCAAATCTGCCGATGCGGAAGCGACAATTTTTACGACGTCGCACGCCCCGTATCGGGCGACAGTCGGGTCAATGGGGTCAACATTTGGCGATATCAAACTCCTCCGGGGTTCCGCGATATCCGGCAAATATGTTACCAACGGCCCGAAGTCGGACCGTTGGGTCGTCCTGGAATCCATCGACGCTGGTACGATTCCGGGGATCTGGAACCCGCTCGTCCTTGCGTCCCGAACGAATGCGGTTGGCGAGTTTACTTTCCCGGCTGTCAGCGGGCGGTTCATCCTCCACATGCCCAAGTCCGCCACTCCGTCCCAGAGTGGAAACGCGATTGTCCAGCCGACTCCGCCGCCCGTCGTGTTACCAGAGGTGGTAGACACGGCGAATACGACACAGCCGATTACGCAAGACATGACGACTGCTCAAAACATGGGGATCCGGGGGCGGGTGACCGGGCCGGCGAACCAACCACTCGCTGGCATTGAGGTTTCACTCGTAACCACTACTGGCGGACGGACCCTTCACTACTGTCACGGTGTCACGAATTCCGAGGGCCAGTTTCTTCTGGACGGCGTCCCGGTCGGGATGCGGAACGTCCTGATTGCCGGATTGGACATGGGCCGTGAATTCGACAAGAAAATTCTGTGGGCGTCACCGCTCTCGGTGCCGTCGGGGCTATCTTGGAACCCGGAGAATCGGTTGCTTTCGATTGATGTTGTTTCCCAGACCGTGCCGGAATTGAGTTTTCAGTACACGTCACCCGAAAAACAACCCGCTGCGAACGCGCAGTACGGAACACAGCGAACCGCTCGGCCGACAACGAACGCGGAAGGGGCGAACGCTCAGCAACCGTCAGTTTCAGACGGCCCGGTCGAAATCCGAGTAGCCCAATGGGTGTACTCTTTCAGCGTCATGGTCGGAGGAATCGCTCTGCTAGTGTTAATTATTGTGCGGATCCGCACCAAACGACCTGTGTAACCTTTAGCAACTCAGTAATACTTTTCAAGCATATTACAAGACAGATTTGTTGATCTTTCGTTAGCAATTTTAATCTTGTCGGCAAGTTCATTCTAATTTCGATGTCACGAGCCCGAATCCGTGCCCGTCGTGACACGTCACGCTGTGGGGAAAACCTGGTTATCCGTTAACCAGTTAATGATTTCCTGTATTTTGACCCGTCTGAGGATTGTGTTATGCGAAAGTGTTTTAGTATTGGAAGTTTGGCCATTATTGCGTTGGTGGCTGGGCTTAGCCTGACCAGTCGCACGGTCGGGACTCAGTTGTCCGACGCCGATGCCGCCCAAGTGGTTGGGGGGGCCTGTGATAAGTTGACCCTGGACACGACTGGTGCATGTACGAGTAGCGCCGCGAACCTCTGCACCGGGTTCCTGTACTGTGGCGATCTCACGTGTCCGGCAACATGCATTCCCAAGGCAATGTACAAGAGTTCCACCAATGGTTCTCCGGGTACCGCGAAATTCGACTCGGCGGTGCAGTGCTTGCCGATCCCTTGGGCAACTTGCCACCTGACATTCGGTATCAGTTTCCCATTCGGTGTCACGCCGTACTGTGAATGCGACAATGCAAACACTCCGACGAATTACATTTGTGGGCCGTTCCCGAACGTGTTGGTCGCTTGCGGAACTTGATTGGGTCCGAGAGTTAGTGCGCGTGGATTGAGTCGGGTGCATTGACACACGGTCCGGTCAGAAATGGGCTTGACTTCGGGGTTTACAAACCATTGCGGCTCGAACGGCCAATGACCGTAGGGGCCACCCCTAAAAACCTACGAACGAAGCCCGATCTCTGATCCCCCACAGCCTCCAGGTTGACTAGCTCCGATACACAAGCCCGACTCCAGGGGGGTGTGACTCGACACCCCCCTGTTTCTACCTTCGTTTCGATTCCTCACGATTCAGGAACTTCTTGCCATGGCACCTACCATCAGCCGGTTCGGACGAACCGGGGTTGCTGCTGTTTTTGCATCGGCCATGCTCTTTTCGGGGATCCTCTCCGGGCAAACGTCCGGGATCACGTCTCGGGCACCGTCCCCGGACTCACTGCCGATGTACATCGACCCGTCGAACCCGCACTGGCGAAGCGAATTGAGCTGTGGCGTCAGTTGCAGCTACATGTTGTTACGCATTCATGGGCGGGAAGCGTCCTACCCCGATGTAATGAAATTAGTACCGATCGGTGAAGCCGGGTCGTCGCTTTTGGACATGGCGCGGGGGTGCGAGAAGTTGGGCCTGCGGACCGAAGCCGTTTGCCTTTCGCCCACCGAGTTGAAACAGGTCGCGCTCCCAATGATTGCGCACGTCTCGCAAACGAACGGGGAAGGGCACTATGTGGTGATATTGGGGATGGATGATAAAAATGTTCAGTTTCTCGACCCGGTCGCGGCACCGGGGCCGATGGAAATGACCCGCGCGGAATTCTTCCGGCGGTGGACCGGGAACGCCTTGGTCCCGCGCAAGGATTTATGGCTGAATGATCTCACAATGCAGGTCGGCCTCGGGGTCGGTACGGCGGTAGTATTGGTGTCGCTTTTTGTGCTACTCAGTTGGCGAACATGGGGCGTGGCGGCAAAAAAATCGCCGTCGCTCGCACTGACGGTCGCTGCGGTTCTGTTCGCGTGCGGTCTGACAGGTTGTGATAACGGAGAAGCGATTTCTAGCCCGTCATCGTGCAAACACACCCGCCCGCCAGGGATCACAAGTATCACGGCGTGGAAACAGACCGAAGACGTTGCGAGGGTCGAGTTCGAGAAGGAAGTCGTTGCCGAATTCCCGATCCAAAACACGACAGACGCGCCCGTTGTCTTGGAACTGGGGCCGCCGAGTTGCACTTGCAGCGCCGCCCAGCTCGAACCCCGAGAACTGGCCCCCGGACAACAGGCCACGCTCCGGCTGGCACTGTCTGCAAAGAATCGGGCCGGACGGGTCGGTGCGGAAGTGATGGTGTCCGCTCGCGGGACTGATTGGGCCGACCGCTTTCGCATCACCGGCAACGCGATCGGGTCCAAGTTCCCGACCGGCTATGCGATCCTTTCCGCGTCGGCCCCGTCCGAGCGGGTCGTCATCAAGGGATCGGTTTACAGCGCGCTGCCGAGTGACACGCTCCAGGTCAGTGCCGTCGTGGGGAAAACAACACACGGTGAACTGATCGAGATCGGACAAATCGAAGTGACCGAGGCGGCCCCGTATGAGTCCCTCTCCGTGCGCGATGTGATCGTGCCCGTTTCGATGAAAAAGGGCGGTTGGGACCGCATCGTCACCTCAGAAACGATTCCGATCGACGTTCAAGTGACCGGACGCAACTGGTCCCGTGGCCACCGGCTCGAACTGATGCTCATTCCGAATTCACCAACGGCACAACAGGAGAAGTAACATGACGACTTTAATGCCCTCGCGTGTGACGAAATGGGTCGTACTCGGCGTGTCGGGTTTGGTCATCACGGGCGCAACTGGTGCCGCACTTTTGACGGAGGCGAAAACCCGGTCGGCCCCCCGGTTGACCAAACCGGACGCGGACAAGCCGTTCCTGAGAGCCGCTGCCGTTCCGTTAGGAGCGAATTCGTTGCCGGTTTCCGAGACCCGCACCGCGATCGAAAAATATTTAGCCGTCCCGCCGCGCAACGTCGTGGACCTCTTACACCAGTGTCGCGTCGTGAGTTCCCTGCCACCCGGAGCCGGCCCGGACCCCCTCGATGACATGATGGCCCCGCTGCTCTCCGACGTGGCCTTTGCGGCGCGCTTCCCACAAATGCCAGCGCTGTACAGTCACAACGCGGGACGGTGGCACGTCCTCAACCGCGTGATCGAGCCGCAGACCCCGTTTGACCGGCGTCAAATTCACGGCGAGGGGCACGTCGATCAAGTCCTCGCGTGTCTTGCCGAACTCCGGGTTCCGCCGGCCCGCATTATCCAGACCGGGCAAAAAACACTAACGCTCGCCGACCTCGTGACCTCGTCACAATCGTCATTCGTCCGAGACCAAGAGGTCTACTGGTCGATCGTTGCCTACTCGTTGTTGTCGCACGAGAAGGAATGGCGAAACCGCTTCGGTGAAACTGACACGTTCGATTCGGTCGCGCGTGATTTGATGACGGCTGATCCGTCGCTTGGTTCCTGCGCCGGTGGCCACCGGCTTTACACACTTGCCGTGATGCTACGCCGCGACAGCGACGGGCAAAAGCTGTCCGCGCGGGTTCGTGAACAAATGACCGCGTACTTGCGGTCCTGCGCGGACCACTTGTCTCGGTCTCAGTTGCCTAACGGCGCGTGGAACCAAGATTGGGCCGCGTCCGAACCGTCCGAACTCGCGCGACAAGGCTTACTCGAACGGTTCGACCACCAAGTTCTCGTGACGGGCCACCACATGGAATGGATGGCGATCGTCCCGCCGGAACTCCGCTGCCCGGACGACGTTCTGGTGCGAGCCGGTCGGTTCTTGATGATGGCGTTGCAGAACCAAGTGACTGACGGTGCCGCCGAAAACTTCTGCGCGTATTCACACGCGGCAGGCTCGTTGGCACTCCTTCAACCCGAAGCCGCCCCGCGCCGCGACTTCGCTTCCCGACCAATAGTAACAAACCCCAATGCTCGTTGAGCCGCTGACCGTTGTTCAAACCCTGTTCGGTAACTCAAAACTTCCCGAGGATTGAATCGTGACGAAGAACATTTTTTTGACCGGCATCGCGTTGGCTGGTTTGACGAGTTCTGTTGGACTCGCGCAAA
>JAYSXU010000954.1:0-6880 GCA_043716965.1 Fimbriiglobus sp. | reverse complement strand
CTTTCCGCAATCAACACTTCCCCGGTGCGACCAGTAATCCCCATCGCCATCAAGACCGCTTCCGCGACCGACGACCCGCCTTCATACAACGACGCATTTGCCACATCCATACCCGACAGTTGCGCCATCAATGTTTGGTATTCATACACAACCTGCAACGTGCCTTGCGACGCCTCGGCTTGGTAGGGTGTGTACGATGTATAAAACTCGGAGCGTCCCGCGATGGCATCGACAACACTCGGGATGAAGTGATCGTAAGCCCCGCCGCCCAAGAAGCAAACTGCGTCACTGGCGGATTGGTTTCGACTCGCCAGCCCGTGCATGTGGTGTTGCAACTCTATTTCGGACATCCCCGGTGGGATGTCGAGCATTCGGTTGAAACGAACGTGAGCTGGGATGTGCGAAAACAACTCGTCGATCGACCCCGCCCCGATCCGCGTCAACATTGCGGCCACGTCTTCGGGGGTGTTCAGTACGTATGAATCCACGGATACAGGCTCCGAATGCACGAGAATAAAGACCGACTTAGAAATGACCGCAACGACGCCCAGCACATAACCAAACGCAAAAATCAAGATTCACCACAGAGTCACAGAGGCACAGAGAAATCAAAACATGAATTCCATTCTTCTTTGTGCCTCTGTGTCTCTGTGGTGAATTCTTCTTTACTGTAATCACCATTAGTGGGCTTCGCTGGCCAACTGCTGATCGTACTGGTCCTTCGTCATCAGGTGGGCCAACCCCGCGCCGGGTGCGAGTTGGATCTTCAACATCCACCCCACGCCGTAGCAATCAGTGTTAATCAGCGACGGATCATTCGCCACCGCCGTGTTCACTTCAAGTACGGTTCCGGTGACCGGGGCGTACAGGTCGAACACCGCTTTCACGGATTCAATCTCCCCAAACGGGGCGCCCGCCTGCACGGCTTTGCCGACTTTTGGCAGTTGAAGGTGGGTCACGTCCGTCAGTTGGTCCACGGCATATTGTGTGATGCCCACCGTGATAGTATCCCCTTCTTGTGCGGACCATTCGTGTGATTTTGCGTAGCGCAATTCGGTGTGATTCATGACATTTCCTGTGAATATGTTACAACACGATCGTGTTACTTCTTCCGCTTATAGAACGGCAGTTCGACCACTTTTGCCGGCGTCAGCGTGCCGCGAATATCGACTTGCAACTCGGTCCCAAGTTCAGCAAGAGTAGCGGTCACGTACCCCATCGCAATCGACTTTTCAAGTGTCGGTGCGTAGCTACCACTGGTGACCGTCCCATGCGGCAACCCGTCGAATAGAATCGCACACCCTTCCCGCGCCGCCCGCTTGCCTTCGAGTTCCAAACCGATCCGCACCGTTGTTTTCGTGCTATTTTGTAGTGCTTCTCGCCCGACGAACTCGCCCTTGTCGAGCTTGACCGCCCACCCGAGTCCCGCTTGCAGTGGGTTGATCGTCTCGGTCAACTCGTGCCCGTAAAGCGGCATCCCGGCTTCGAGCCGCAACGTATCGCGTGCGCCCAGGCCGCACGGTGTCGCCCCCTGTGCGATCAGCTCTTCCCACAAGCAAATGGCCAAGTCGTTGGCAATGCTCACTTCAAAACCATCTTCGCCGGTGTACCCCGTTCGACTGACAATACACCCCGAGCCGTGATAGTTAGCAGGTGTGGCGTAATAGTATTTTAACGTCGCAACATCATCATTGACCAACTCACGAATCAATCCGACGGCACGCGGACCTTGCACCGCAATCATCGCCGTGGATTCGGTGGCGTCTTGGATTTGCACATTCAACTTCGTCGCGTGGTTTTTCCAGTGGGCAATAATCTTGTGGCGGTTGGACGCATTGACGACGGCGGCGTACCCGGTTGGTAGATTGTAGACCAGAATGTCGTCCAGAATCCCGCCCGCTTCGTTGCAGATCAGGCCGTACTTGACTTGCCCCATCTTCATGGTGCTGACGGCATTGGTGAACGTCGATTCCAACAACTGCAACGCATCCGGTCCCACAAAATTGACGCGAGCCATGTGGGAAATGTCGAACAGCCCCACGCCCGTGCGCACGGCTTTGTGCTCATCAATAATGCTGGTGTACTGCACCGGCATGTCCCACCCGCCGAACGGCACGAGGCGGGCTTGATGGTCCTGATGCCACGAATAAAGTGGGGTGCGCTGGTTCGACATAATGACTGGGTATTCCCCGCCTCTCGGCAACCGCTTGTGGGAAAATAAGGAAGGGCGGACCCCACCGACCGGGTTCCGCCCCACAGAAATAGTTTAGACGATCGCGTAAAGTTGTCCAGCGCAAGCGCAACTCGGCCTTGACCGCCAAGCCTTCCCGGTTTATCACGCTAACCTGTTTTGTGCGCAAAGAATCGTTGCGGAGGGATACGCATGGCTACGTGGTGGAACCGGGCGGTTTGCGGTGTTGTTGCAACAATTGTGGTCAGCTTTGCCACCGTCGGCTTGTTCGCAGAGGATGCTCCCGCGCCGAAGCTATTTCCGCTGTCCATTCCGGCTACGATTCCGCCTGCGGATAGCCCGATCACGAACGCCGTGATTCCCGTGCAAATTATCGAACCCGTTCGCCCGGAAGCGGCGGTGGCTCTGGAATGGTCCGGCCCACCGACGGTGCGGGTGAATCGGGCGAACGAATATCAACTGGCAGTCCGCAACACGTCGTCCCAGCTTGTGCAAAAAGTTGTGGTTCAAGTGCGCGCGCCAAAAGGCACCACCGTGAAGGAGACGACACCGGCGGCGAAAGTCGTGGACGGCGTGTACCTCTGGGAGCTTGGCACGTTGGAACTGAAGGAAGCGAAGTACCTGAAGTTGACGCTGACCCCGACCACACGCGGCGAGATGGGCTGCCAAGCGTGGGTGACGTTCACCGGCACGGCGGGCATGAAGGTCAACGTGCAAGAACCGAAGTTGCAAGTGAAGATCAGCGCCCCGGAAAAGGTCGCCATCGGCGACCCGATCCCCGTGACGTACACCGTGAAAAATGTCGGCGATTGCGTGGCGGAGAACGTGCGGCATACTCTGACACAGCACCACCAAGCCGGTTCGACCCTGACGCAGGTGTTCGACGGGAACATTAAGTTCCAATCCATCGTGGCACTCGCACCGGGCGAGGAACGCAAAGAAGTGGTGCAATTGCGGGGCGATCGAGGTGGAGAAATCCGCTTCGCCGCCGATGCGACCGCTTCGGACGATGCCCAGGCCAGCGCCACGGCCAAAACACAAGTCCTCGTACCGAAGCTGGAAGTGAAGATCAGCGGGCCGGACCAACTGATGGTGAACCGCAAAGGCGTGTACAAAGTTCGCGTCGAGAACGTCGGGCAGTTGGCGGTCAAGGACGTGAAGGCGCGTAGTGTGATTCCTGCGGGGTGGCGTCTAATCTCCAGGAATTGGGGTCTAACTACAGACGCCGAACCCGACCTGTTCATCGCCGAACTCGCCCCCGGTCAAGGTAGCGAGGCGACGTTTGAAGCGTTGCCGCTGACCACGGGTCAATCCAGTTGGTTCGTCGAAGCAACCGGCAGTCGTGGCACGAAAGCGGTCAGCGAATGCCGCACGATCGTGGAAGGAATTGCCGCGTTGCGCATGGAATTGGTCGATCTCGTGGACCCGGTCGAGAAGGGGCAACAAACGACCTACGAAATCCGCATCACCAACACCGGCACCAAGGCCGACACCAACGTGGTGATTACGTGCCCGCTCCCGGAGCAGATGAAGTTCGTCTCCGCGACCGGCCCCGTCAGCCACACCGTCGCGGACCTGAATAACTGCGCCGTGGTCCGCTTTGAACCCGTCCGCGAACTCGCCCCGAAAACCGAAATCGTCTACCGCATCGTCTGCAAAGCCCACGCCATCGGCGACGTGCGGTTCAAGGCCCAACTCAACAGCACCCACCTCACCACGTCCGTGGTGAAAGAAGAATCAACGCGGGTGTACGGGGAGTGACCGGGCTCAATGTTTTGATAAACTTCCGGACAAGGTTTTCTGAGCGAGGCGGAGTCTGATTCCGCCTCGCCCGACTGTTAACTCCGAGGTCGTTCGTATGCGAAAAGTAGCGACTACGACCACACCCACCGCACAATTCTGCCGGGCGATGATCTACGATCCGGAAGATGACAGTGTCGGCATGTACTTGTTCCTATTTCAATCGCCGAATGACAGCCCTTGCGATGCCGACTACTGGTACGAAGACATGGCCGACGCCGAACGTCATGCTACCGAATCACTTGAAGTCGTACACTGTGATTGGGAATACATACCGGACCCACAACCAGGGCACCAGGATGATAGGATGGCTCCCGGTAAGCAAGCGTGAAAGAAAAACCGACGCGGTGTTCGGTAGTGAGATACGAGTATCCGACTTGAGGGAATGACTTGTCGTGGCAGAGTGAGTGCTTCTTCATGCTACGACGGAGATAGATTCGCACTCATGAAAATCGACCACTCGCAACTCATCACGATACTGCGGATCGGCCACGAGATGTCACTGCAGGGTCAGGGCCTTTCGCTTCGGGAACTACTCGCGCGTTCCAGTTACGGCCAGCTTCGCAAATCGTTCGGCCCTTCAGATTTAGTACCGCTTCTTATTGCCAATCCTGTTCTGGTGAAGCAGTGGCTCATGTACAGCGAGGACAAGCGAACCAGTAAAGGGTACGGGGTCTCGGAAAGTAAATTCGAGGTCGATTCTCAAGAATCACCAGATCTGACAGTTCGTCTGAATTCGATCGAGGAAGCCATCGCGGAGTTCGTGGTGCGTGAGCTTGATTATTGGTTGGAGGTAGGCCGAACTCAGCGTAGTATTTGAAGGCAGTCGTCACGGCGTCAGGTAATTGTTCCACTTGCGACTCTGGGACTTGCATTGACTTTTGACCAAATACAAGGTGAGCCGATGGGCGTAATCTCAACGCGGACGCCGGAAGGGGAGCCGGTTCAGTGCCCGGTTTGTGGAGGGCAGACGCATGTCACCCCGTCCACCTACCCAACGATCGACGCCCCGTGCCCAAGTTGCGGCCATCTACTATGGCTGTCGAATGCCAAGAGTCTACTATATGATCCGCTCGCCGTGCGGGAACTCGTCGCAACGATGCAAACCGCGATCGATCGCGGAGCTGAGCGCCTCAAACAACTGCAACAGGCCGATGAACCCATCCCATTGATGGAGCCGATGAACGCCGCGCTTGGATTGCACGAAGTCACCAACCCAGTCGAGATTCGGGTTTTTGAAGGCTATGTCGTCAATAGAGGATGTTGAGACGCATAACTGCATTCCCCCCACTGAGTAAAACCCAGCGCTGCAACACGCTGTTATCCCTTCGCCTTCCGCACCGGCGGTTCGGTTTTCCACCTGCGGTGGAGCCAGAAGTATTGGGTGGGGTATTGGCGGATGAGGCGTTCGAGGGCGGTGTGGTAGCGTTGGGTGATGGCTTTGACGGGGTTGGGGTCGGTGCTGTAGTCGCGGGGGTCGATCACATCGGTGCAAACAATTTCGTATTGCAACGGCCCGCCCACTCGCGGGACGCCGACGACGACCATGAGGGCGTCGAACTCGATGGCCATGAGCGCGACGGCTTTGTGGGCGGAGGCGGGGCGGTTGAAGAAGTTGATGAACACGCCACGCTTCCCTGCATCTTGGTCCGCGAGCGTGGCGACTTTGGCGCCGATTTTTAGCGCGGCGGTCAGGCGGTCGAAGTCGTCTTTCTTCGCAATGATCGTTTGGCCCGTCGCTTGGCGGAACTGGTTTAAGAAGCGTTCGAGGTGCGGGTTATCCAACACACGAGCAATCGCAAAGGTGCGGAACCCGAGCGCCCCGAGCGCGAACCCGGCCATCTCCCAGTTGCCGAAGTGCGCGGTCACGATCAACATCGGTCGCGGACTCAGCAGCCCGGCGATGATGTCCCCGCCCCGCACCATGCTGCCGAAGTTCCGCCAGTTCTCCATGCGTAATTTGCGGGGTAACAAGGCGATTTCAACGATCAACGTCGTGAAGTGGCGGTAACACTCGCGCACCATGCGATCAATCGCAGCGTCGTTGCTGGCAAGTTCGGGGAACGCGAATCGCAAGTTTTCGGCGGCCACGATGCGATGCCGTTTATCGACCCGATACGCCAGCCAAGCCAACGCATCCGCCAACCCAAACGCCCACCCCATCGGCACCGCTTGCACCACGCAAACCACCCCGCGAACCACAAGGTAGACGGCGTAATCAACAATCGGTCGCCGCTGTTTCGCCATGTTTAGGTCTAATTCCAGAAAAAAATATTCACCACAGAGGGCACGGAGAGCCACGGAGAAATCCAAAATCAATTCATGTTTTTCTCTGTGGCTCTCCGTGCCCTCTGTGGTGAAATCTGCTTTTGTTTTACACAGCCACGTTTCGTTCGCGGTGCAGCACTGCGCGAAAGAGGCGGCGGTTGTTGGCCATGATGCGGACGAGTTCTTCGTTGAAGCGGTCGGCGGCGGTTCGCTCATTCTTGGCTTCAAAGCCCATGCGGTGGGCGAGCTTTTCGCGGTCGGCAACAGCTTCCGGGAGTTCGTTCGTGGCGCGGTCAGTCACGACGCGCAACCGGGCTTCGACCAGTCGTAGGAAGGAGTACCCGTTGCGCAGTTGGGCGATGGATTCGGGGTCGAGTAGGTTCGCGGCTTGCAACGCTTCGAGCGCGTCCCACAGGTTGGGTTGCAGAATCGCGGGGTGTTCGCGGCCGTACTTCAGTTGATACATCTGCACCAGAAACTCGATGTCCACCAACCCACCCGGACCGCGTTTGGTGTGCCGGATGTACGACAATCCCTGCATTTCCGGCCCGGCATGATGCGATTGCGTGTAATCGAATGCGAGATAGACCGAAGACGAAGCGATCGAAGCCCGTTCCGTCA
>JAYSXU010000953.1:0-6881 GCA_043716965.1 Fimbriiglobus sp. | reverse complement strand
TTGGTCGGAGTAGTTCAACGTCGAGACGGCGAACACGTTTCGCACCCGCGACACCTGGAACGCCAGCACGTCGTCCGGTTGGAAGTGCGGGTACATCTTGGCGAGTGCAGTTAGAAAGCGTTCACGGACGCTGTCGTCGGACTCGGCGAAAATCGGGTCGTTTGGGGCCACGTACTTCGGCAAGTAGACCAAACAATTGTCGCCGAATTCGGTGCGGTCCACGAGGGCGGACATCTCGATGACGGCGGTGAACGGCACCCAGCTTTCGGTAATGTTCGTGACGTAATAGTTCGCCAACGGCTTCTTCAACAATACGGAGGCGCAGACGATACCCTGGTACGTGATCGCGTTCAGCCGCGCGTGTTCGGACGGGGAAAGCGTCGGCAACAGCTTGGATGCCAACGGCGTGGCCGTGGTGACGATGACGCGGTCGAAGTCTAGCGGTTCGGCGTTGGCGAGTTCAACCCGCACGCCATCGCCGTGGGGGGTGATGGATTGCACCTTGGCGTCGGTTTGGATTTCGACACCGGATGCGGTCAACACTTCGGCGAATCGTTGCAAGACCCGAGCATAGCCACCACGAACGTAGCCGAACATTTCCTTCTTCAACCCCGACCGGCGGGCGGCGTACATCCGCGCGATGATGGCCCAAATGAACGCCGCCGATGCGATCCTATAACTGTCACCGAGCTTGGCCCGGAGCAGCGGCAGCCAGATCTTTTCAAACGTGCTCTTCCCGGACCACTTCGTCAGCCACTCGACGACGGGGATGCGTTCGAGCGCCTGCCAGTCTTTCACCCGCGAGGCGTGGAAGATTGTCGCCCCGAGGCGAAGCTTGCCGAGCAACCCGAGTGGTGGGAACTTCAGGAACTCGATGGAGTTCGACATCGAATAGAGTTGCCCGTCGGTGTAGAAGCCGGTCTTGGTTTCGACGCCGACGAACTCGTCTGACAACCCGATGTCACGGAGTAGCGTTTGGACGTGATGGTCGGACAACAGGATCACGTGGTAATGCTTGTCCCAGGTGATCCCGCCGAGTTGCCAGGCTGCCGCGAGGCCGCCGAGGTGCGGCGCGGCTTCGAGGATCGTGACGGCGTGCCCCTGCTGTCGCAATCGGTGCGCGAGGGACAGCCCGAGGAAGCCGCCGCCGACGACGGCCCAGTGTTTGGCAGAATTCATGGTGCGGTTCAACCCTTCCTGGGAAGGGCGTGCGCGGCTTTGGGCTGTAACTGGGGGAGGTCCAACTCCGCGACGCGGCCGGCGGCGAACTCGTACAGCCGCCCGCAGTCGTGGCACTTCAACTTCTGGTAGCCCGGCGGCTCCTTGGGTTTGAAGCGAATCAACACCTGCCCGCACCGGCAAACCGAACCCACTTGCACCGCCGGTGACCCGAACACCAAGGCAAAAGCCGGAACTGATTTCGTCACCAACGAACCCATGCCCACCATCGCAAATCGACCGATCGTGAGGTCGTTGCCGATCGTGCATTGGGCACCGATGGTAGCGCCTTCTTTCACGACGGTCGCCAACGTTTGGTCGTCCGGGTCGGACGGCTTGAGCCGCGAAAGGTCCGGCGTTGTGGCGCGTGGGAAACGGTCGTTCGTGAAGATTGTACCCGCCGAAATCATCACGCCGTCTTCAAGCGTGACCCCAGTGCAGATGTAAACGAAGCTGTTGATCTTGCAGCGGTGCCCGATCTTCACGCCGTAGGCGATGTAGGTTTTTTCGCCGACAATGCACTCGTCCCCGATCGTCGTATCGTGGCGAATGTGGACGTTGTCCCAAATGCTGGTCCCGACACCGATGGTCACGTTCTCTTCGACGATCGCAGTCGGATGAACTCGAAACAACGTCGTGAGCAAATCGCTCGGGATTTGGTCGTGCGTCAGCGTGGCGTCCAGTTGGAAGTCGTGATCGGTGTCACGCATGGGCGACCTCCGTCATGAGCGGCGCGGCTTGCCCGATTGGTTTGGGCGTGCGGGTGAGGTCCGTCACCGCCCGCCCCGCAACGCCGGTCCACGGCGCTTCCCGTAACGACCGATAGGCCGCCTCGATTACATCCACGGACGCGATGGCGTCTTCCCACGTAATGAGCAGCGGTTCTTCTTTGCGAATCGCCTTAGCGAAGTTCGTGATCTGGGACCGGAACGCCTGCAACTTGTCGTAGCCCTTGCCGAACACGACCCACTCTTTGCCGGACGCCTGGCGGTACTTCGATTCTTGCCAGCCGACCTGCACCGTCCCCTGGGAGCCGTAGATGTTGAGGAACCAATCGAGGCCCTTGTTCAAGCTCCACGACAGATCGACGCTGCCCATGACCCCGGCGGCGGAGCGGACGAAGACGCGGGCGGTGTCTTCGACACTTAACCCTTGGATTTGTTTCCCTTCCACGCAGTGAACTTCCGCGAGCGGCCCGAGGAAGTACCGCATTAAATCAACGGAGTGCGTGCCGTTGTCGATCAGCACCCCGCCGCCCGAGATTTCCGGGTTGGCGTTCCACCGCTTCGACATATCGACGTGGGACGTGAACGCATTCTCGAACAGAATGATCTCACCGAGCAACCCGGACGCCACGATGCTCTTGGCCTTAATCACGTCGTCCACGTACCGGAACTTCGACGCCATCGTGAGCAGCACGCCCGCCTTCTGCGCCTCGTTCACCATCCGCCGGGCGCTGGCCGCCGTCAGCGTGAACGGCTTTTCGCACAGGACGTTGACCCCCCGTTTGAGAAACCGCACCGCGATGTCTTCGTGGGTATTGGGTGGCGTGCAAATCACCACTGCGTCCAGTTTCGGGCCGCTGAACGCGAGGGTTTCGGTGCTGGTGAAGCTGCCGCACTTGAAGCGGCTCGCCATCGCTTCGACGGCCTCGGCGCGGACATCACAGACCGCAACAAGTTGGGCGTGTTCGTTGGTTTCAAACGCTTGGGCGTAGCTCTGGGCGATCCCGCCGGTGCCGATCAGGCCGAATTTCACAGGGTTGTTCACGACGCACCTACTTTCTGCGCAACGGCTTCCAACGTCGGCTGCGCGAGACGGTTCGCCGCTTGGTAGATCGACGCGGCCAAGTAGTTCAGGTGTTCCTCGGTGTACTTCTCGTTCCACGGCAACACGAGTACGCGGTCGAGGTATTCAAACGTGCCGGGGAACCGTTCGGTGGCGTAATCCACGGCGTCCGGCGTGGCCAGCGTGAACGGCCAGCGGCTGTTGCCGAACGTGCGTTGGTCGCGGATGATTTCGCAGCGGAACGCGGGCTTCTGGATGTAGCGCGGCGCGGAGGCGATGTTCATTTCCTTGAGGGCCTTGCCCAGTGCCGCCGGACCACCAGGGATGACGTTCGGGTCCACCCGCAGGCAATATTTCCAATAGACGTGCGTACTGTTCGCAGCCACTTGTGGAACTTCAATTCCCGGCGTGCCGTCCAGGAGTTGGTCCATTCGCGCGGCCAGTGTTGATCGAGCTTCAACAACGCCCGCGAGCTTCGGCAATTGGGCCAAGGCACACGCGGCTTGCAGTTCGGTGTAACGGTAATTGAGCGACAAGAAGTAGTGGTCCGGTTGCGGATCGCCGTAGCCCCAGGCTTTGTTCGCAAACAGGTAGACCCGACGCGCCAGCGCAGCATCGTTCGTGACCACCAACCCACCTTCGCCAGTGGTGATGTGCTTGCCTTGTTGCAAGCTGAAACAGCCGATCGCGCCGAACGTCCCGACTTGTTGGCCACGGTGCGTGGCGAGAAACGCTTGAGCGCAATCTTCAATCACGGGGATGTTGCGGCTGTTCGCCAGTGCCATGATCGCGGTCATGTCGCAGGGGTTGCCGAACAGATGCGTGACGATGATGGCTTTGGTGCGGGGCGTGATTCGCTTGGCAATACTCTTCGCGGTCACGTTGCCCGTGACGGGGTCCACATCGGCAAAGACCGGGATCGCGCCTTGGTACAGAATCGGCGTCAGGGCGCCCATGTCCGTGATTGACGTGGTGATAATCTCGTCGCCCGGTTCCGGGTTGAGCGCGGCGACGGCGCAGTGGATCGCCGCACTGCCGGAACTGCACGCCACGACGTACTTGACGCCGACGAGTTCGGCGAATTGCGTCTCAAGTTTTTTGCCGAACTCGCCTTTGGTCACGGTGAGCGTGCCGGAGCGAATCACGTCCGTGATGAGGGCGATTTCTTCTTCGCCTAACGTGCGGCCGGTGGCATCTTGGTCGGACGGTAACGAAACGTTCGTGACCGCTTTTAGCGGAATGTTCATAGGGCGAAAATCTCGGACCGTACCGTCGGGGGCGATGGCGCGGTGTGGGCAAAACAGTCGGGATTCCGTCAAGCAACAGTCAATTCAGGGGATATTTCAGCGGGTTGATGACGACCTTGCGGACGTCGATTGTCTCCGTGGCGGAGACTCCGGGTGCATGTTTACGAATCAACACGTTCTGGTTGTCTTTGTGCGAAACAATGACTTCACGGATCACCTGATCCCGGTGCGCCCGGCTCCAGATGCCGAACGCGCGAACCCAGGCGAGTCGGGCCATCAATCGCAGGTGGCCGAAGATCGTACTCACCGTTTTCATCTTGGACCGGCCCAGCATCCGCACTTCCAGCGTGGCCGGGTGTTCGACGATGGTGCCGCCCGTGAGATCAATGCGACCGACGAGTTCCGCGACGCCCAAGTACCGTCCGTGGCTGAGTTGCATTCCGGCGACGCTGCTCCGCCGGTAGACGCGGAAGCAACTGGTATACGTGTAGAGTTTTTGCCGCAAGACGCGGCGGTAAAGCCACGTCGCGCCCTTGGACAAAAACAGCCGCCAACCGGGGACGTTGCGGACGTGCCCTTCCGGGTGGTACGGCGACGCCGTCACGAGATCCACACCCTGTTGTAGTAACGGCAACATGTTGCGCAGTTCGAGCGGGTCGTAAGTGCAATCGCAATCCATCGACGCGACGATCTCGGTGTCGGCCCGTTTGATGCCGGTCATGATCGCCGCCGCCACGCCAAAATTCCTGACGTGCTGGTGGAGCTTGTACCCCGGTTTGTCCTGGAACTCCGCTTCCAACCCGGTCCAGGTTTTGTCGCTACTGCCGTCGTCCACTAACAGGAATCGCACGTCGTAACTGTCGGCGAGCGACGACTTCACCCGCTCCAACGTGTTCGACAGGTACTTGACGGATTCCTCTTCGTTGAAGAGGGGCACCACGATCGTGACGGGCTTCAGCGGTTCGTTCGGCTTTTGCAACAGCTTGGGTTCGATCGGGCGGGTGTAGCGATCCGTGTCGGTGTGCCAGAAATCGGCAGTGGTCGGGATCCGCGATTGCGAGCCGACTTCGGGTTCCGTGGACAGTTGCAAGTAGTCCGCCGCCGACGTAAACCGGTACCGCCCTAGCATGTCCGCGAGGCGGTCCTGCATCTTGTGCAGGTTGCGGTAGTGCCGTTTACTCGTGAGCCAACCCCCGATCGCTAACCGCGGTTGCTCCGGGTCGAGTTCCCAGACGTGGAAGTACGACACGAGCGGCGACAACTGCGTGCGGTCCCAGCGGGCAATCGCCCGGCGCGTTAAAATCGCGGGTAGCTGGCGCAGGTAGTTGCCGCCGGCAATCGGGACGGTCATCCCGAGAATGCTGGCGGTCGAAATGGGCACTTCCCAAATCCGCTTGCCGCTGTATTCGTGTTCATGGAGTTGGTGGCGGAACGCTTGGTCGCTGAAGTTCTTCCGGTTCGGCGCGATGCTGGAATCGTACCCGAACCCGATCGACGCCAGAACATCCAACGCCCACACGTCCTGCGGCCCGAACCAGCCGTCCGCCAGACGGTAGCCGACCACGTGCTGCCCCGTGGCGACCTCCACGACTTCTTTGGCTTGCAGGCAATCGGATTGAAATTCTTCCGGCGTCATCTCACGGATGCTGCGATGATAGTAGCCCTTGATGGCGACTTCATGGCCCGCGTCCGCGACCGCTTTGATCAGTTGCGGAAATCGCTTCGCCACCCACCCGAGGACGAAGAACGTCGCCTTCGCGTGGTGCTGTTCCAAAAGGGACAGCGTGGTTTGCGTGTTCTTTTCGAGTCGGGTTTCAAACCGATACCACTGGTTCTTCTGGACGAACTTGTTGAACGCACCGACCTGGAAGTAATCTTCCAGCGCAATGGTGAGGATGTGTTGCCGTTGTTGGAACGGGGCAATCATGATTGCACCCCGATAAACGGAGCAACAGACAGAACCGGAAATGGCGGGGTGGGCGACATTCTGATTTCAGGGATCCTACAGGAGAACTCAGTTGAGCCGACAACAGCGTTAATTCATGTTACAACACCTATAGAACATATGATGCAAACTATACGACTTGGCGTTCCAATTTCACGGATGATTTGGCGGAAATACGGGTGAGGTTCCTGCCCCAACGGAAACGGGCGACGATAACTGACGCGATTTCGACAGGACAAGAATTGCACTTTCAGGTTGATTTGCGACGATGGGTTCGACAACCCTGTGCCGATGTTCTAAGTTTTCGCACTTCGATCGCTGCCCATAATTGCGTCTGGCGAGGCTTAGCTTCGGAATCGTTGGTGGAAGATTATCCTGGCGGACGGGCAGTCTTGACGTTGTGCCCTGATGGGGCACCGGGTTGTTGCCGTAGGTGAAGCATTTCGCGTAACCCGTGGATAGCGACTGCCGTTGTCAATCGTCCGGATGGGGCGAAAGAGTTTCCTCTGCCGCATTCGAGCAGTTGAATTGGGGGCATCCACGGGTTGCGCGAATCGTGGCGCTGGATCAGCTTGTGGCTCACGTCAAGTCGCTGTGAGACGTGCGATTCCGGTGGCGAATCAAACTCGCCGTGCGAAGAACAGCCCCAATGTCGGTTCGGCATCGTGTTGTTGGAGTTCGAC
>JAYSXU010000952.1:0-2339 GCA_043716965.1 Fimbriiglobus sp. | reverse complement strand
ACGCAGTTGCCCAACCTCACTCCCAAACACTTCCAGCATTTCAATCTCCCCGTTCACAAGCGGTCGCTGTTCATCACCTCGCGTGTTCATCGTTGGCTCGCCGATCATCACGATGCGTTCGCCGTTGACTCGGGGCAAAGCGCGCAGCGATTCGCGGCCCCACAGCCAGTGGTCGCTGCCCCGGAAGCCCGGCAGCAGCGTGGCATCGGGTTGCAACGCGGACGGATGGAAGAATTGCGACTCGGCAATTCGCGCATCGGAAGTGCACTGCGACAGTAGTGTTTGAAACTGATCGACGGTCGCAATTCCCCGCACCAGCACGCGGTAACTGGTTTGATTTTCGGGGTCGATCACGCGGACCACTTCGTCGTCAACGACCGCAAGGACGGCGGCAAGTTTCGCGGTCTGCGTGTGGTCGGCGGAGAGTGCATTTGCTGCGGCTTGAAGGCCATCGGTTGCACGGGCGGCATGGCGGGCTTCGACGCTGGCCGTTAGCACGCACAACACGTCATCGAGCAAGTCGGGGAGATCGGCCCAAGCTTTGGCGGCAACGGGATCGGACTTCGCAACGGATGCGGCATACGGCTCCGGAAACTTGGCGGGTGCTTCCCGAACGCTCTCCCATTCGCGTTGCAGATCGGCGTTGAAGAAGAACAGCGTCGGCACGCCCCATCGTGCGACGGGTGACCGTGATTCCAACGTCCGACACCGATCCCGGAACCGCACGGCTAACCGCAACGTATCCCGCACCCGTCGGAGCAGTGGCAATGCAGCAATGGCAACATCCGGCCTGTTTAACTCCGGCAAACCCGGAGGCAGCACGGTCCGGAGCAACGTCGTCGGAAATGGAATCGTGTCGGAGATCATGCAGCCCTCCTTGGCTGATTGGATTACGCCATAACTTCCAGGATCGTGCAAGCCGAATTGATTCGTGTGGCGAATTGGGCGAAGCGAAAATGATTTGGGCGGCAAAAAGCATGGTTACCCATATTCCTGACCATTGTTCTTGACGCTAGTCGCAAGGATAATAATATTTGCAATATACCGTTGAAGATGTGACGCGGTGTGTCAGCTAACGGCTGCAGGATTCTAAGCAAATTCTCCCACCAAACTGCACCGGATGCCATTTGTGTCCGCGTGCATCCCAATTTTACTGAGTCAAATCTGAGTTGATGTCAGTTCATTTATGGAGTTTCCAAGTGAAGTTGCACCAGCGTCTCACAATTTTAGGACTGATCGCACTGATCAGTTGGCCGAGTGACGTCAATGCCCAATCCTGGTCGGATAAACTGACAACGACACCGAGCCTCATTCAGGACGGGTTCGGGTCGGGTGGTAACGGACTAGCGTACAACGGACTTTTGTACTGCGTGCCAACCTCTGCCGCAATGTCGATTCAGTTCCTTGGTAAGAACGGGTACGATCAACTGAGTCCGCTCTCCCCCGAGTGGCGGGACCGCTTCCTGGCGGGGAGCCTGTTCTGGCTGAAGGGGTCCGGCGCCCCCGACGCCCCGGTCGTGAAGCGGACCCGCGCGGCACTGGCGTGAGTGACTCGGCGGGGAGATCGCCTTCAGTGGGATGCTCCGGAGTTAGTCGGTTGCGGACGCGAACAGGTCGATGGCGTTAAGTTGCGCCGGGCACAACGCCCGCTCAAACGGCGGTAGCACTTTGTAGTCGGCATCGGGGCTACGTGTGAAGTGACACGAGCCATTCTACCCGGAGTGGCCCGTGGGCTGCTTGCACTGCATTTCGTTGGCATTCAATCTGCTCATATGATCTCATGCAGTTGTCTGAACTTTTACGCGACTCGTTTCTTGTACCGAGTCTCTGCCTGCGCAGTGTTTTGCCGCGCCGTCGGAACTAACCATCGCAATTTTGACACCTGAAGTTGAGGAGTACCCCATGATGCGCCGCGAATTCATCCACAAGGTTTCGGTTGCCGGAACTGTTCCTCTAATGGCGGGTTCTGTCATGAATACGTCCCATGCTGCCCCTATGAAACCAGAGAAGCTAGAGGAACCGTTACTCCGCTTTGACGTGGCGAATGAAATCCTCCGCGACGGGATGCGGTACCGTAAGCTCGGCACAACGGGGGAAGTCGTCTCGTGTATCGGGCTGGGTGGGTTCCACATTGGCCTTCCGAAAGAGGACGCCGAAGCGACGAAGATCATCCGCACCGCCATTGATTCCGGCATCAACTTCATGGACAACTGCTGGGATTATCACGACGGCCTCAGCGAGTTGCGCATGGGCAAGGCGTTGGAAGGCGGCTACCGCAAAAAAGTCTTTCTGATGACGAAGATCGACGGGCGAACCAAAACCGCTGCGGCAACGCAGAT
>JAYSXU010000951.1:0-6886 GCA_043716965.1 Fimbriiglobus sp. | reverse complement strand
TCACCGTGCCCGAAAACGGCATCGTAATCCAAGACCCGCACAATGCCAACGAACTTGGGTCCGCGATCACGACCATGTTGAACCCGGACTATCGACGCCGTGCAACTCAGTCTGCCCGACAGGCCGCAAATGCTTGGACATTCGAGCACCACTACGCGGCACTACTGGATGTGTTCGCGCAAGTCAAAGCCCGCAAAATGGCGGCGTAACCCGACACAGCATCTACAACAGAACCAGTACCCCCGTATCAGCACCACGAGTTCGCAATGTCTATCCTCGTCGTCATCGGGTTACTGGTCGCGGTCTATTTGTTCAGTGCCATCCCGTTTGGCTTTCTCGTTGGTCGTGCGCGGGGGGTGAATCTATTTGAACACGGTAGCAAGAACATCGGGGCCACGAACGTCGGGCGGGTGCTGGGGCGGCCGTATGCGGTGTTGGTGTTCTTGCTCGATTTTGCGAAGGGCGCACTTCCCGTTGCGGTGATCGTTCCGATCGCATCTGCGGTTGATTCGGAAGCACCCGTGCTGTTCGGCTCCACCGATTGGTTGCGGATCGGGGCGGCGGGCGTGGCGTTCCTCGGCCATCTGTTTCCCGTTTACCTTGGCTTTCGCGGTGGTAAGGGCGTGGCCACAGGCGCGGGAGTGGCGTTCGTGTTGGTGCCGGGGCCGATGCTCGTCGCACTGGGCGTGTGGATATTGGTCGCCATCTCCACGCGGTATGTATCGCTAGCGTCGATCGCGGCAACGGTGGCAGTGGTGGCGAGTCGCATCCTCGGGACGACAGCCGCGTTTAGTGCGGGTGCTTCGATCATCACCGTGTTCTGCCTGATCGGTGCGTCGATTGTGATTTTGAAACACCGCGCGAACATTGGCCGACTTGTGACAGGCACCGAAAACAAAATTGGGGAATGGACGATGCGACAAACGATGCTGAAGATACTGCATGTACTGGCACTCGGGATGTGGTTCGGCGGCGCGGCGTTTTTTAACTTTGTCTCGGCCCCGGCGATCTTCGAGTCCTTCACGAAAGTCGTCAACGACGGGCCATCGGACCGCACCGCTTACGTGCAGATCATCGACCCGGTTGCACCTGCAGAAACGAAGAAATCGCTGGCCAGCGAACTTGCAGGCTCCGCCGTCGCACCAATTTTCCCGAAGTATTTTTTGATGCAAGCGATCTGCGGCTCGATCGCCTTAGTGACGGCACTGAGTTGGTGGCCCTACACTCCCAACCGCGTTCATCGAGTGCGGGTCGCGGTCATTGGAATGGCACTTGTCTTGGTCGTGGTGAGTTGGCCCATCTCGCAGGCCGTCAGCCAACTCCGGGTCGAACGCTTCCATCCGGACGCGGGCATATCGAGTTCCGCCAAAGAGAATTTCGGTCCGTGGCATCTCGTGAGCTTGGCCCTCAGTGGTGTCACAACTTTGCTGGCAGGAGCAGGGTTGACACTTGCGGCGAAGCTACCAGAACACCACCACGAATAACACGAATCAGACGAATGAAATCCAAAGCGCGAGTGTCAAGCAGTTGGTATCACATGTCACGATTTTCTTGCCGTTCGGGATTGATTCGTCTGATTCGTGTTATTCGTGGTTTAAGCCGGTTCTTGCTGGGTCATGCAGTGCAATGTGCCCAGGCCCCAGACCAAATCGACGCAGTGAATGCCGACGACTTCGCGGTCTGGGAACAGTTCTGCCAGTATGCCGAGAGCCACGCGGTCCTGGCGGTCGTTGAACGTAGGCACCAGCACCACGCCGTTGGCGATGTAGAAGTTCGCATAGCTCGCTGGGAGCCGTTGCTTGCGGAAAACAATGGGGCTGGGCATCGGCAACGGAACAATGTTGAGTCGTTTTCCGTTCGTGTCAGTCATCCCTTTTAGCCGCTTTAAGTTTTCCTGGAGCGGTTCGTAGTTGTCATCTTGCGGATTGGGTTCCACCACAACCACGACGGTGTTCGGGTTCACGAACCGGGCGAGGTCATCGACGTGGCCGTGAGTATCGTCGCCCGCAATTCCTCGGTTGAGCCACAAGACTTTTTCCACACCCAGATAGTCCGCAAAAACGTGTTCGTAGTCACTGCGATCGAACGTCGGGTTACGTTCTTGCACGTTGCTCATCAAACATTCCTCCGTAGTCAACATTAACCCCGCACCGTTCACGTCAATGCTGCCGCCTTCCAACACAATCCCTCGGCTACGGTGTTCGGGGCGAACGCTGGGTAGGCCGCGCAATTTCGTAACGAAGCTCGGAATCTGGTTGTCCTGCGTCCAATCCGGATACTTAGCCCATGCATTGAAGTGCCAGTCGAGAACCGTCCGTTCCCCCGCTTCGTTTTTCACGAAGATCGGTCCTGAGTCACGCATCCACGACCGATCCGTGGTAAACCGATGAAAAACAGCGTTCGAGAGATCGGCGTGATTCGCGGTCAAAATCCGCCGCGCGACGGCTTCTTCCTCCTGGCCCAGGACTAATAAATTCACTTTCTCAAACCGAGTGAGTGTGCGAATGATCTCCGCATAAACCCATGGGATGGGCGAAAATTTCCCCGGCCAATCCGACCGCCGGTGTGGCCACGTTAGCCACGTGCCGGCATGGCGTTCCCACTCGGCGGGCATCCGAAAATCGTGTGGTGAAGGATTCATTACGCTCTTTTTTGAAATAACTCTAGCAACCCGTGGCCGATTCCCTATATCCTGGCATAGATAATAATGGGTGGCCACGAACGATTCCGCAGTTTGACTCGCTCCAACTGTGCCGACTTGAATCGGGATTGGTGTATCACTCGCCGTTCGCCACGCCCAGTATTGTTTGCTGCGAACGCCCATTTCACAGTGAACTAGCAAACGTAGACTATTTCTCCCACCAGTTTGCTGCCTTGTGCTGATGCCCCGTATTTGTTGCCCAATCGTTTGGATTTCCGGGTCGTTCTGGATTACAGCGTTGACAGTCAATGAAGTCAGTGGTAAGTTTTTACCAAATCTTCGCAACTGTCATGGCTTTAAGCATGAAAGCATATGTCTCCTATTGAACTCGCAACTACCAGTGAACGCACAATTTTAGAAGATTGCCAAAAGGCGATCCACTACCGCTTCAAACGGCCGGAACTCCTTCGCGCTGCGTTGACCCATACGTCGGGTGCGAACACGCGACTCGGCTCGAACGAACGCATGGAGTTTCTCGGCGATAGCGTTCTGGGTCTGGTGACCTGCGAATTGCTCTATCAACGCTTTCCTGAATTCCAGGAAGGCGACCTGACGAAAGTAAAATCGGTCGTTGTGAGCCGGAAAACGTGCGCTCAGTTTAGCCAAAGTATGGGACTGGGCGACTACCTGTTCATGGGCAAGGGGATGCAGCTTTACAACGAGATCCCCTGCAACATGCTTGCGGATCTTTTTGAAGCCCTTGTCGCGGCGATTTTTCTCGACAGTGGTTGGGGCAATGCGAAACAGTTTGTCGCCGAGTTTGTTGGTCCAGAAATCGAACGGGTCGCCCAACAAGCCGTTGGCTCGAATTCCAAATCGCAACTTCAACAAGTCGCCCAACGCGAGTTCGGTGATACTCCTCGCTACGTCATTCTCGACGAACAAGGCCCGGATCACGACAAGTGTTTTCACATGACCGCACAGATCGGCGGTCATCGTTACCCAGCGGCTTGGGGGCCGAACAAGAAAGAAGCCGAAATGAAAGCGGCACTCAACGCCCTCGCCGCAATCGCCGGTCAGCCGATCCCGCACGCTTAACTTTACATCAATACGTCATGCCCATGCGACCCTACCCCGTGATCTGCTTGACACCAGGTTGCGGGCGGGATGCTCAGTTCAAAATCGCCGCTCACTGGAGTGACGGAATCACCCGCGAGTTGAAAACCTACTCACTTTCCTGCAACCACTGCGTTGATGTCCATCTTGCCGACGCGATCCGCAAGCAAAAAAATTGCAGCTTGACGACCGGCGAAACACTCGACATTCCCGTTGTGTTTAACCGGCAGATTGAGAAGTAGACGCCACCCGTATGAGTTCAGGCGAACCGGCTGCGTAAGCTGCCGGGTGGTCAGCCGCGAGCAGGGTGTGGGTTTCACCCAGGCGACTAAAGTCGCCGGTTCGCCGGGAGTGCTCCCATCAACTCGTGAGTGCCAGTTCTCGTTCGTCGGCGAGCTTTGTTTCTCGTTGGACGTCCGCCATTGGTTCCCAAACTTCGTCGAGTGTTTCTTTGAACACGTCGCCGATGAGGAGGTCCGTGATGTGCCGTTTCATGTGCGGATATTTGCGGACGAACGCGGCAAAACTGAAGCCTTCGTAGTAGGCGTAGACGAGCTTGCGGATTCGGGTCATCCCCGCGATGAAATCCGGCCCCCACACGCCAAGCTTTTGACCAGACAGGTCGCCAGTTTTCAAGCCTTCGATCACCGCGTCGGCTGCCATTGATCCGGACCGAAACGCAAGTTGGAGTCCGGAAGAATAGATCGGGTCGAGGAAGCCGAACGCATCGCCTACAAGCACCCACCCGTCTCCCGCGACGCGGTTCGAGCGGTAACTGAAGTCTTTCGTGGTGTAAAAATCCTTGACGCGGGTTGACCCCTCAAGACGTTCCGCAACGGCGGGGCAGTTTTCAACTTCGTCGTTGAAGATCTGTTCCAGCGAACGATTTCTTCCGTCGTAGATTCGCTCCAAATCCGAGACGATGCCCACACTGATGATGTCGTCGTGTTGCGGGATGTACCAAAACCAACCTTTTTTGCCTTTCGTTTGGAGGACGAGGGTGGCACCTTGGTCGTGCTTACCGGGTTCGCGCTTGGCCCCTTTGAAGTAGCTCCAAACCGTCGCTTTCTTCAGAAGTGCATCTTGTTGACGGAGTTTCAACCGGCTGCTAATCACGGAACTCTGACCGCTGCCATCAATGATGACTTTGGGTTGGAGGAACTCTTCGGTTCCGTCCTTGGAGCGGACCCGAATGCCTGTCTGGCGATCCCCGTCAAACGTGACGTCCAGCACGCGGACTTCTTCCCGAACATCGACGCCATGCTCCGCAGCGTTCTTCAGTAGGAGGTGGTCAAATTCGCTGCGTAGGACTTGCCAAGTTTGGGCGCACTCGTGCGGGTTGTTCTCGAAGAAATAAAACGGCTGCGATTCCGTCCCGGCATCGTTCACGAATTGAACTGAGAACTTCTGAATGAATTGGCTCGTCTTCATCTTGTCGAGCATTCCCAACCGGCGAAGCACCCAGTAGGTGTCCGGCATGAACGATTCGCCGATGTGGAAACGCGGGAACTTTTCGCGTTCAAATAGCCGCACCGAGTAACCAGCCTGGGCAAGAAGCGTCGCTGCAGTGCTACCTGACGGACCGCCACCAATCACAACGACATCGGGTGTAGGGGACATTTGCGGCTCTCCGGTTTGGAATATGCTTAATTTTGGCGGTTCTGGCAGGGCAATTTCAAGTGGGCAAGGTCATTTCATCAGTATTACCGCAGTCACGCGACGAGCCTAACAGAAAAACGCCCCCGAAGCACAGGCTCCGAGGGCGTTTGAGTGACATTGATTTTCAGACGGTTTAGAACCGGAGTTCAGCCCCAAGCCCGATGCCTTGCACCCAGTACCCGGTGCGTTGCAAATTGAAGGCTGGCAACGCCGGACCGTTGAGCGGTTTTGGTGGCGCGATTTGGTTCGTGTTCACACGCAGGTCGATCTGGTCACCCGCACGGGCCACGTTGGACCAGTACAGGTAGTTGTAACTGGCGAACACTCGCAAGTGCTGAGTCACTTGGGCACCCAACCGCACGTTGACTTCCGGTATCACCGTGAAGCTGTTCGAGGTGTAAGTGCCAATGTTCGACGGCTGAGCCAACAGACCGCCCGTGAAGTTTTGCACCGTGCTTGCTGGCGGGGGGCTGATAATCTGTGTCGAACCGTCGATCGTGACCGTGCTGTGCGTCACACCCATTGCAATGCTGGGGCGGACACCCAAGTACCAGTGGCTCCAACGCCGTTCCCAGTTTAACCCGACAACCGGGCCGTGGAAATCGTTGTTTGTCTTGAACCGATCTTCGATGATGAACCGTGTGCCGGGAGCAACGTTCGACCCGGCGAGGGCCGTGAGGTTCTCCCGAATGACGATGTCGTCCCGCAGGTTCAAGTAACGGTAGCCCACTAGCAAGTCGAGCCGACCGCACGGGTCGCAGCACAAATTCTTGACGAAGTTCACACCGCCGCCGATGAAATTCGTCTTGGAATCAACCGAAACGGACCCCGCCAGCACGCCAGGGAACGACACGAGTTGGGTGTCACCAGGGAACGACACGAGTTGCGTATCGTTCGTGCCCCGTAATGCGTTGAAGAACGGGCGGGTAATAATTTGGGTGCCATCGGACCCGATCGCATAGTTTTGACGGCTGGGTTGAAGGAAGAAGAAATTTCCTTCGATCCCGAACCGCTGGCACTCGTCGAGCCACATGCCGGCATTCAGCCGAAACCCGTTACGCCACTCGTCGTTGATTTTCGACCCACCGTACAACACCGTTGTGCTGGGGTTACCCAAGACACCGGCAGTGGCCCGAGGCGTTCCCGCTGGTGCCGTGGACACGAGTGGTGGAATGTTTTGTCCGGAGGACTTCCAGTACAACCACTCCCCACTGACCCAAAACCGTCCGGGGGGGCCGCAGAGGCAACTACACGCCGGGCCGACCTCTTGCATACACGGCGCCGTCGGGCCACACGTTAAGTGCGTTGGGTCGGCACACGATCCAGTGACCGCCGGTGCGGCCATTAACGGCGCAGCAGTTGCAGGTGCTATCGCCGCAATGCTCGGAGCAGTGGACGGCAACTGATCCGGAAGTTGGGCTTTAATTGCTCTCGTCGTCGGGTAAACCGATTGAGTCGATGCTGGTGTTG
>JAYSXU010000096.1:0-2040 GCA_043716965.1 Fimbriiglobus sp. | reverse complement strand
CCGTGGCTCTCTGTGCCCTCTGTGGTGAATCCGGATTTCAGCGACTTCCACTACTGTTGACTCACCATATCAGACGTTTCCCGGCCCGGTGCATTTCGCGGTCAGTATGCTGCTTCGTAGATTGCGAGAATCTCGGTCGCGGATTGTGGCATTCGGGGGTTCACGCGCATTAGGCGTTTGATGGCGAACGCTTTCTCCGCAAATCCCGGTAGCATGTCGCGGGTGACGCTAATGTCGCGGAGCCGCGTGGGGATGCCAATTTTCGCACGGAGTTGTTCGATCGTTTCGATGGCTTGCTCCGCCAGTTCTTCGCCGTTGCCCCCGGAACTCGGCGACAACAGGGCGTGAATCTCCGCGATTTCGCTGTAGCGTTCAGTCAAGTTGTACCGCATCACATACGGCAGCAGCAACCCGTTCCCGGCGCCGTGCGAGACGTGAACCGCCCCGCCGACGGGGTACTCCATCGCGTGGATCAAGGCAACGCCCGCGTTGCTGAACGCTAGGCCGCCGAGCGTTCCGGCCATCGCCATGCCGTCACGGGCTTCGAGGTCGTTGCCGTTGCGGACGGCGCGTTCCAGAAACTGGCCCACGAGCGAAATGCACTGCTTGGCCATCATGTCCGCCAGCGGGTTTTTGCCTTGATAGACGGTTTGACCGCCGGGGCGTTGCAGGAACTCTGCGTGTTCGACGGCGGTGAACGCTTCAATAGCGTGGGTCAGCGCATCAATCCCCGAATCGGCGGTGACGGCCTTCGGGCAACCGACGGTCAACAACGGATCGACGATGGCAAACGCGGGGCGAAGGAACTGGCTGAGCGTACTCACTTTGATCTTGTTGGCCGTGTCCGTGAACACTGCGGCTGCGGAAACTTCGCTGCCCGTCCCAGCCGTCGTGGGCACGCAAATCAGCGGCACCACCGGCCCTGGCACGCGACTATCACCCACCCAATCCGCAGGCGTTCCGCCGTGAGCCAGCAACACGGCGACCAGCTTCGCCGCGTCCATGTTGCTACCGCCACCCAGCCCAATGACCACGTCCGGTTTGAAGGCTTCCGCAACAGCTCGCGCTTCAAGAATGACTTCCACCGGCGGCTCCGGCAAACAGCCGTCAAACACGGACACAGCAATTCCAGCGGCTTCGAGTGGGACGACGACCTGCGCCACCAACCCGGCTTGTAAAAGCGTTTTGTCCGTGACCAACAGCACCTTCTTCGCCTTCAACCGCTCCGCCGCGATCGTGCCAATTTGCTGAACCGCGTCACGGCCAAATACGAGCGACCCAGCACTGTGGAAGGAAAAGATCATGGGTGCGCTTCGGAAAGAAGTTCGGGGTGCGATCTCGTGTCACTGTTACTATAAGAATCCAGTGTGTTTCAACCTGCCATCCTGATGCGGAAATCCGAAATGAACATTGGCATAGTCACCGTCTCGGACCGGGCGAGTCGGGGCGAGTATGAGGACAAAAGCGGCCCGGCGATCGTGGCATGCTTGACGGAAATCGTGTCGTCGGCGTGGGTGCCAGTGGTGCGGGTGATCCCGGACGAGCAACCGCTAATCGAAGCCACGTTGAAAGAACTGTGCGACGTTCACCACTGCAATCTCGTCGTCACGACCGGCGGCACCGGCCCGGCGAAGCGCGACGTGACCCCGGAAGCGACCGAAGCCGTGTGCGAAAAGATGATGCCCGGCTTCGGCGAACTGATGCGAACCGTCTCCCTGAAATCCGTACCCACCGCAATCCTGTCCCGTCAAACCGCCGGGATTCGCGGCCACTCCCTCATCCTCAACCTCCCCGGCAAGCCCGCCGCCATCCGCGAATGCCTCCTCGCCGTCTTCCCCGCCATCCCGTACTGCATCGACCTGATTGAGGGCGACTACCTCACAACGAATGAGCAGGTTGTGAAGACGTTCCGTCCGAAGTGAGTGCTGACAAATCACGTCTTGTAGGTCGGGTCGAGCTTCGAGACACTGCGAAATCGCGGCAACTCTAAAATTGCTTCTAGACAATCACCAGTATGTCATATAGACTTGCCGTTATGCT
>JAYSXU010000950.1:0-2344 GCA_043716965.1 Fimbriiglobus sp. | reverse complement strand
TGGTACGGCGGTTTGGGCGGGTGGTGGCGCGGCCCAGTCCGGGGCTATGGATCGGGTTCCCGTCAGGGATTGATCGCGTCGATCGGGTGCAAGTGCGGACGGTTCGCCCGTTGGTCGTGGGCTTTATTCCCGAAGCGGTGGAGGATTCCCAAGCCACACCGCCGGGGCAATGGCTGACGGGCGACCAGAACTTGGTCAACGTGCGGTTGGTCGTGGAATATGCCGTGGATGATACCGCGATCGAAAACTACGTTGTGAACAGCGATCAAGTCGATGCCTTATTGACCCGTGAAAGCGAAGCCCTCACCGCTGAGTGGATCGGGGCGCGTCCTGTGGATGAGGTGTTGTTGACGGGGCGTGCCGCCTTGCCGCGATGGATTATGCAACGCCTCCCGGATCGTCTCGTGGCGCATCGCATCGGCATCACGGTGCAACGGGTAAGTGTCGCGGAACTGGCGGCGCCGCAAGAAGTGCAAGAGGCGTTTGCGGCAGTCAATCAGGCCCAAACCGGCATCGTCACCCGTGAAAACCAAGCCCAACAAGAAGCCAACCAACGGCTACGCGATTCCGAATCGACCAAGTTCAAACTCCAACAACAGAGCCGATCCTACCGCACCGACAAGCTCACCATTGCGAAGTCCGACGCCGAAGCGTTCACGAAACGCCTCGAACAATACTGCCGATTAAAAGCCACCAACCCCGACCTACTCACCGCCATTTGGTGGGACGAAATGGGCCGCACTTTCATCAGCATGAAGGGTCGTGGCCGCGTCGAACTTCTCGACCAACACCTCGGCCCCAACGGCCTCGACATCACCCAATTCCTGCCCCCGAAACGCCGATGAATGAATCTACTTCCCTAGCTTCCCCAGCACATTCTTGGTCACTTGCATCACGACCGCGTCGTTGCCCCTCAACCCGTGGCTCCAGTCGGTACTGCCTACGGTGACGACGGTGCCGCCCCTTGTGTAGGTGCCGATGACGGCGTGGCCTTGGCGGCCTTTCTCCCACTTTTCGTACCACTCGCAATCGTCGGGGTGCCACTTGGCGGGTGCGGTGGCGAGGATGGTGAAGTTCTCGGGCGTGCCGTCTTTGTGGGTGGGTGTCGGCAAGCCGTCCTTCCACACCAGTTCACAGCCGTCGCATTCGTAACCCACGACCGAGTCCTTGCCGCCGAACTCGGTGCCGCGTTTTGCATCACATCCGGCGAACAGCCAGTGGTCCGGGCGGTGGATCGTGTAGGCGCCGGACCCGTCCATGTATTGGCCGTGACTGCGGTGATAGCCGCCCCATAAAAAGCCGACGCCGGTCAGGGTGTTTTCGGGGCGTGCCACCAAGTAATGGCTCCACGCCGTGGACAGCAGTTTGTGATCGCTGGACTTGTACACCGGGTCGTCGCCGAACGATTGTTTCCAACTCGTTAGGGCACGACCGTTCTCTTCGCTGCGGACTTGCCAACAACAGGTATTGCCGCTGAAGAACGCGACGTTCCCGCCGTTGCCGATGAACGCTTCCAGGTTGTCGCGCATCGGTGCTGACCAATACTCATCGTGGCCCACACTCAGGACGAGTCTGTAATTCTTCAACAACTCCGGATCACGTTCCAAGTCCGAATTCGCGGCGTACTCCAGGGTGAAACCGTTGCCCTCCGCCCAGGCGATGAACGGCTGTTCCCAGTTGGGGAACTGCGACGATTGCGGGCGATCAAACGACACGCGGCGGCCCTGCACCTTGTGCCGCCCGTGGTAGGCGTACAGGCTGTAGCCGCCCCAATTCGTGTAGGCGTTGTAGGTGTTCGTGGAGAGCTGCAACAGGATCGTGGATGTCTTGCCGGGGTGTTTGGGCCGGACGATGAAGTAGACTTCGGACACCAGTGGTTTGGCACTCGCTACCTTGGCGGTTAGCCGTGCGGTGTAGTAGCCGGACTTCCAATCGTCGAGGATTTTCACGGTGAAAGTCGCGGGCCACTTGCAGCCCTGCGACGAGGCATCGGCGGGGATCGGGTGCAGCTTTCCCGCAACGGCGTCCTTCCGCCACACCACTTCGCGCTTCACACCGATTCTGGCTATTTCGACATCGTAATTACTTGCCGACGAGGTGTGAAACACGACCTCTTCCCCCGGAACATAACTCGTCTGATTCGTGTAGCCTTCCGGTGCGACGGGCACTTTTTGCAGAACCAGTGCCGAGGCAGAAAGTCCGGCTACCAAGCTTCCGCTAACCGCAAGTGCGGCCCGGCGGGTGATCGGCGTGTCGAGTTCCATGTTGCGACCATCGGTGGGGGAGAGGGGAACCATCCGGATAGCACAATAGCCTGAAAGCGAGCCTGGGGAAAGGAAATCCC
>JAYSXU010000949.1:0-2346 GCA_043716965.1 Fimbriiglobus sp. | reverse complement strand
CAAGCGCCGCGCAAGGTACTGCTGGTGATCCTAAGCATGGAAGCCATCCGCACGTTCCGTCTCCCAAGTGCGACCATCTTCTGTGACGCGACCACTTACGAACCGCTGCGGATGGACACGGACGTGCCGTCGCTTGGCGGCAAAGTCACGGTGTTACGCACCACGAAAGAATACGCGCTGCGGCCATCGACTAAGCTGCCGGAGTTGAACGAAGTCCAGTCGATTGTTCTCGATAAAGCCATCTCGAACGTACACGACCAGAACGCGATTGTTTACCGCGTCAAGTTGACGGGCGAAATCGACGCCGCGAAAGCGTTCGCCCAAGACGATCGCCAAACCGTGAAGAATCTAGACGAGGCAACGAAGACGTTTGAACTGCACGTCAAAGCGATCCGTGGGCCGATTGACGGCCCCGTCCCCGCCGCGAATCCTGGTGCGGAGTTTCTCTCCGATTGCTTTTTCATCGACTGGGACAACGACGCCACCAAGCAACGCGCCACGCAAGCGATTGCCAACCTTCCCGCCACGGCAACCGCGTGGCAGAAAGCCTGTGCCGTGGAGAAGTGGGTGAATCAAAACATGCGTGCCACCGAGTTTTCGCAAGCAATGGCGACGTGCAGCAACGTGGCCAAGAACCTCAGCGGCGACTGCACCGAGTACGCCATGCTCGGTGCCGGGATGTGCCGCGCGGTCGGCATCCCGTCCCGCACCGCCATCGGGCTGGTCTACGCCCCCGGCGCGGGTGGCAAGCCGACGTTGGCGTACCACATGTGGTTTGAAGTGTCGGTCAACGGGCGCTGGCTCGCGCTCGACGCGACACTAGGCCGTGGGTCCGTTGGCGCCGGGCACATCAAAATTACCGACGCCTCGTGGCACGAAGAAAAATCGTTCGCGCCGCTGTTGCCCGTGATGAGCGTGTTGGGCGCGTCACCTCAGGTAAAAGTGGTGAGTGGACAGTGAGCAGTGGACAGTGAGCAGTGGATCGGGCAAATGCACGGTGTGTGGCAGGGTGCCAAAGCCCATGAACGATCGTTCATGGGCTTTCTGTTTTCCCTATCCACTGTCCACTAGCCACTATCCACTACCGAACCACTGCTTGACCGATATTCACGAATTTTCAGAGTTCGGTAGCGTCCGACCTATTGTGCGTCTATACTCCGACTGTGTAACTATTTCCTGTCTTTCGCGCGGTGCGTTCCGTTGTGAGTTGGGGATGACCTTCGGCTCGGGTTGGATGCAGCAACGCCGCGTGTTCGGGACAGATGGGACGACGAGGGCACTGTCGATGACGATGGTGCGGACTAAGGTGCCGGGATGAGCGAGCGACATTCCCCCGCGGGGTCTGTCGTTACAGCCCCCCACGCCACAAGTCGTACAATGAACTGGGACCAGTTTTTCCCTTCGTTGCCCTTGGCCTTACATGCTACTCTTTCCAATCGTGCCGAACTGAACGGGTCTTCTTCCACTAACCCCGGCGTGCCGCCAATCGTTTCGACTCTGGACGAGTTGTTGAGCCGTGATCGAACCGATTGGCCGACTTTCTCGCACTCCAAGATCACGGATTCGCAACGCCCCCCCGCCGAACTCCACGCGATTTCGGCAGCGCTGGCGTGCCCCGATCTTTTCTTAATTGACGTGCCAACCGGGAACGACCAACTGGTTCTGGCGTGCGAACTGGCGCGGGAGGCGGAGCGGCAAGGGCGGCGTGTGCTGGTGCTGACCGCCGAGCCGATTGACGCGGACAAGCTCATCGCCCGATTGCGCGAGTACGCTTCCGGGACGTTGCTCCGGGCATTGGGTGCGGGTGAAGTGGCGAATCAAATCCCCACGAAATCCGTCGAGCGGACGGCCAAAGCCGTGGGCGACGGTGCGGTTAGTCAGGCCAAGGCAAAATTGCAACAGACGGTACGCGAACTCGACGCTCAGGTCGTGGCCTTGCAAACGGTGAGCGGCGAACTCGATCCGACGCGAGTGGCGGCGGAACGGTTGGAGCAGTTTGCACGGGATGAAGCACGCCTTCAACAAGAACAGGGTCGGCTCCTGAATCCGACCGGATGTGATGACGGCACACCGCTGCCCACGCACGTCACCGAACTCGATGCCGAGCGGAGCCGGAAGTTCACCAAGCTGATGGGCGAGCTACACCAAGCGACGGCAAAGCTGACCGCAAAACAATTCGCCGCGACGGCGTTGAACGAACAACTTACGATGTTGCAGCAACAAGCGGACGCCAAGAAATCGGGCGGGTTGTTGTCGGCCATCAAGTCGCTGTTCAACACGAACGATTCGGCGAACCAACTCCCGGCCTTGGAGCTTCAAGTTCGCTCCCATGACGAGTCGATTCGG
>JAYSXU010000948.1:0-2348 GCA_043716965.1 Fimbriiglobus sp. | reverse complement strand
GTGAGAGGAATGCGATGCGTTCGCCACATCACCGAAAGCCGCGATCAGCGCGGCTCGTTTGACTTGCGGCGTCAAGTGACGGTAACGCCTTCGTATCTCGTCGGTTTGGTGGCTGCTCATCTCGTCGATCATCCGCTGATCGACACCCGCCGCAGCCAACACCGAGACAAAGGAGTGTCGAAACGTGTGGTATCCCCGGAGCAAGGCCCACTTCGACCCGCGCATCACCCGGCGGAACGCCTTCTGATTGATCCCCTCTGGAACCGGCTCGTTCGGCTCGTCGGCGAAAGCGAACATCCCACCGGGATGGGTCGAGCCGAAGTACTCCCGCATCACCCGTTCGAGGAAGGGTGTCAGTTCCACCGAGCGGAACGTTTCGCGGTCCTTGCTCCGCTTCTTCCCCCGCAGGATCACGACCCGGTTCGTGAAATCGAAATCATCGACCCGCGCGCGCGGAGCAATTCGCTCCGGCGTGCCCCCGTGTAGGCCGCCGTGGCGATGAACGGATACAGCCACGAGTTGAGACCCCGTTGCCGAACGTGTTCGAGGACTTCTGTAATCTCGACCGGGTTGAGGTAGAGACCGCCCCACAATTCCTTGACTTGGCTTTTTGTCAGCCCGCCCCGTAACGCCACCCGGTAGCAGTTTCCCCGTTGTTCCAAAGATGCCATGACCAGACCCTCTCCATCGAATGATTCGGGAGGAGACAAGAGACGCCACCCCAACGCTGGGTCAATGCTGTCCCCAATTTGTCCCCAAGTCTGGTGCCGGAAACGCAAAAGGCACTTACGGTTTGTTGCCGTAAGTGCCTAGTGGTGTGGGAGTTGCGATTGAAGCCGTAGGGCCAAAAACAAGTTGCGGCGGTAGGATTTGAACCTACGACCTCCAGGTTAATGCAAGTCAAAAAAACGCTATAAATATTAGCAATTTATTCAGTTTTAATCTTTTCTTGGCACCTATCTGGCACCTACAATGCCTCTTTGGCCTTTGGATTAGCAAGAGGTGAACAATGGGTCGCAAGCGTGGCGTACGGGGGAAACCTTGGTATCGAGTCGATCGCGACCAGTGGTTCGTGACCATCGACGGGAAGAAGCAGCCATTGTTGGACGCGAAGGAGCACCCGATCCGGGGGAAAGACAACCGGGCAGCTGCGGAATTCGCATGGCACGAGACCGCCGTGATGGCGGCCGTGCCGGACAACGGTGACGACAACCAAGCACGCACGATTCTCGACCTTTATCTTCAGGACATGGAACGCCGGACGGTGACGAAGAAAACGGTGGCCGCTTACACCGGTTACTTCAAGTCTTTCCTCACCCTCTACCCGATGCTTCTGGTCCGCGAATTCAAGCCTGCTCACATCCATAGCTGGTGGAAGTCAAGACACCCGACATGGGGGAATTCGACGCGCAACGTTTCGGGGGGTGCATTCAAGGCCGCGTTTCGTTGGGCCGCTGCCCCAGGGAAAGGCGGTGCGATCATTCCTCGGAACCCGCTGGAGGGAATGCCACTTCCCACAATGCGTAAGCGGTCGGCAGAGGTGGTCGTAACGGAAAGTGAGTTTGATGCGCTTCTGAAACTGGTTAAGTCGAAGGCGGTTCGGGACATCCTGTTGGTTGCGTGGGAGACCGGTACCCGGCCCGTCAACTTATCACGGGCAACGAAGGCCCACCTGACAGAAAACGAAAACGCTCTGCTTTTCGCTGATTGGAACACCGCAGAAGGGACTTCGGTCCACAAGACCTTCAAGCAGACCGGCCGCCCCCTTGTGGTGCCTCTCACCGACACGGCAAGAGCCGTTTGCCGCCGGCTGGCGACCCAGTATCCAGATGGGCCACTTTTCCGCACGCCGACTGGATTGCCGTGGACCGAGACGCGACTTGCGAACACCGTGTTGCACTACTCGAAGCGGGCGGGCTTGAAAGGGCGATTTACGGCGTACTCCTGTCGCCACACTCGGGCGACAGTTCTTCTCGAAGCGGGGCACACGGACACGGACGTAGCCGCGATTCTCGGTAACACGCCGGGCGTGATCCACAAGAACTACTCGCACGTCTCGGCAAAAGTGGATCGGCTTCGTGACATATTGAACCGCGGTCAGAACGCTACAAAAACTTAAACCGCGTCGGGCTTGGTTGGTCACGTTTTCGAGTCGCATGCTTCGCCGGCACCGGGGCCGCTGTAGGCGTGTTCTCGTGTGCTTTCATGTATGAAAGCAGCCCTTTGCGGTAGAAGCGAATCATGGCCCCTTGGCGGTAGCCGGTCAAAACACCCTGGCCGAACAATTCTAGGAGTTACGCAGTGGCGTTGTGAATCGGGTTCTCGAAGTCCGGCCGTGTGGCTATAGT
>JAYSXU010000947.1:0-6916 GCA_043716965.1 Fimbriiglobus sp. | reverse complement strand
GGTCGTGGCGAGTACCAACACGACTCTGGCGATGATCTACTACTGGCTGCGCGATTTTGAACTGCTCCCAGATTCGCACTGGGTCAGCCCGCAAGCGTTCAGTGTGGTGTTGCTGGTATGTACTCTGGTCGGCCTGCTGTGGGCCGCACAACGTTACTGTCGAATGGCCCTCGAAGACCCCACAATCACGGCCCCGCCCCACCGCCGTGAGGTGCGCATTTTGCTGAGTGTCACTGCGGTGTCAGTGCTGATCGTCGCTGCAATGGGGTACTTCGCAGGGTGGGCGGCGATCGTGGAGTTGCCGTGGCGTGAGTTTACCGCCATCGGCGTCGGCATCGCTGGTGCAACAGGATACGCCGTGTACCGTGCCGCGAAAGAGCGACAAACAGCGAGTGACAGCCCGTTGTCAGTGCAGTTAAGTTTATCCGGGGAAACGGTCGGCATCGCCGCCATTCTGTTGTTCGGCATCAGCTTGATGATCTTCACAGGCCCACGGACCACGGGACAAATTGCCCCTCTTGGTAGCGTAGAATTCGGTGACGCGGTCACCGAATCTGTTGACGGGCCAAAGTTAGTGGAATGCAAAATCCTGTTCGAGACAGCCGACATGCACGAAGTCCTGTCGTCCCTGACTATTAGCATGAACCGTATCTATTTCGGCACGAGCAAGACGACGGGCTTTCGGCAAAACGGTGCGGTGTGTTGCGTTGATCGAAACTCCGGTCAGGAAGTTTGGAAGTTCACCGACGGCGGGCAACTCAAGCCGGTGTTTGCGACGCCGGCGCTAGCAGACGGGAAAATTTTCGCCGGTGAAGGGCTTCACACGGATGCGTTTCGTCGGCTGTTTTGCCTTGATAGCGAGACCGGCAAACCGGCGTGGCCGCAGCCGGTGACAACGAGTAGTCACACCGAAGGGTCGCCGCGAGTGGTGAACGGCAAGGTCTACTTCACCGCCGGTGACGACGGCCTGTATTGTGTGAAAGCTGCGGACGGCACAGCGATTTGGCACATCAAAGGTGGCGACGAAACCAAGTTGCACATCGACACGCCGCCCGCAGTCGTGAACGGGAAAGTGTACGTCGGCAGCGGTTATCGCAGTTTGAATTTGCTGTGTCTGAATGCCGAAACGGGTGCCGAAATCTGGCGAGCACCCGCCCCGCTGCGTTCGTTCGGTCCGCCGCGTGTTGCGGGGCAACACGTCTACTTCGGACTTGGCACCGGGAACTTGACGGAAGATCTCTCCCATGAATTGGATGAGGGGTTGCCACAAGAAACGAGAGCCGCAGGTGCGATCCATTGTTTGGATGCATCCACCGGACAAGCGGTCTGGAAGTTCGATCTCGACAAGTCGGTTCACACGGCGATGGTCGCGGATGCCCACACTCTTTTCGCGGCCTGTAAAGACGGATCGTTGTACGCCATCGACCGCAAAAGTGGAAAGTTGCGTTGGAAGCGACCGTGCGGTTCGACGTTCACTTGTGGCCCGGCGATTGCAACCTACGCGGGCGGTACATTAACGTTGGCGGTCTATGCCGTGTCGCAAGAGGGGACCGTTGTTTGCCTGCACCCCCAGGATGGCACGCTGCTTTGGACACGCGATCTCCGGGCGCAAACTGGTCGGGACGTACAAGTTTTCTCCACACCCGTTCTCGTTAACTTGGATGAAAGTGGCTCAAAACGCCAACTGTTCATCGGTGCGATGGCCACGAACCCGAACAACAAAACAAAATCAGCGATCCTGTTCCGAATCGAAGATAGTAGTGGGGAATGATGAAATACCTGCGGTTCGGCGTCGTCAACTTGTTGAATCACTGACACCTCAGTTCGTGAAAGGAACCTCTCATGCTGTTCAAAATCAATTGGCGTATCGGCATGGTTCTTGGCGCGTTAGCCCTGACCACGGCCCTCATCGTCGTGCCGAGTTCACGGCAAATCGTTGCCCAAGCGGACGGCGTCCCCGCCGAATTTCGCAACATCCCCGCCGACGCGATGGTGTTTGCCCATGTGGATGTGGAAGCACTTTTGAAGTTGAAAATCGGCGATGCGATTCAAGCTGCGATGGTTGAAGACCTCAAGAAAATGATAATCGAAGCTGAGGAAAACACGGGGATCACACCCGGCATGGTGAAAAGCATGACCGTGTTCATCCCGGCTTTGAAGCAACCTAGCAAAGCGGAATCGTTCTACTTGAAGGTCGTATTGCTGAAACCATACGACAAGACGAAATTTGTCGCGGCAATTAAAAAAGCCCACCCGATGGCAGTCGAAGCCGATGGCATCGTCTCATTCAAGCCCGATGCCAAGTCAGTCAAAGACTTAGCAACTGGCAAAGTAAGCGACCCGCCAAAGCCGGTCGTCGTCGATCTCAAACAAGCGACGCAATTCACGATTTACTACAGCTTAGATGAGAAGTACCAAGCCAACCCGCCAGCCACCGATGGACCACTCACTGCAGTTCTGAAGTCGAGTCGCGGCAATGTGTTTACTGTGGCAATCAACATCGGGCAACTTCCTGCCGAGGTTCGTGGCGACGCAATTCCCGCAGAACTGAAGCCGATTCAACCGCTCATGCTGTGTGATTCGATGGTGACGACGGGGCAATTGAACGGAGATGCCTTAACCGTCAGCGTTCGCTTCCACAGCAAGGACAAAGTGAAAGTCGTCGAGGCCGAGAAGTCGCTGACAGTCGGGGTGTCACTGTTGCAGGTCGTGTTAAGTGCCGGCATTCAACAACTGGACAAGTCGAACGACGCGAGCCAAAAAGAATACGTTCCCCTGATGAAGTCGCTGACCGAAATCGTCAGGAATGCCAAGGTCATCAAAAACGAAAATGACGGGTACGCCGATGTCACGTTCAAGTCTGATGCGACGTTCACAATCCCGTTTGCAAAGTTCCTAGCAGTAGCCCCCGGTAAAATGAGAAGTGCCGCCGCGCAGTCCAGAACGCAGAACAACCTGAAACAACTCGGCCTCGGGATGCACAACTTCTTGGACGCCACAGGCGGCGGCTTCCCCGCTGCGGCGATCTGTGACAAGGACGGCAAACCGTTGCTCAGTTGGCGCGTTGCGGTGTTGCCGTACATCGAACAAGACAAGTTGTACAAGCAGTTCAAGTTGGACGAACCGTGGGACAGCGATCACAACAAGAAGGTGTTAGAAAACAACCCGATGCCACCGCAATACCTTCTGGAAGGGGTTTCCAAACCCGGCGAAAATACCACTTACTTCCGCGTCTTTGCCGGTAACGGCGCACTATTCGAGATGACCAAGCCGACCAAAATTCGGGACGTGACGGACGGCACCTCGAACACAATTCTGATCGCCACCGCCGCGACCGCCGTGGCGTGGACGAAACCCGAAGCCTTGGATTTCGACCCCAAAGGCGACATGAAGAAACTGATGATGCTGGACAACGAGGGGTGTAACGTCGCACTCGCCGATGGGTCGGTGCGGTTTCTCATGAGTACAATTAAGGCGGAAACGCTGAAAGCTCTCATCACCAAAGGTGGAGGCGAAGTGATCAACTTAGATGATTGAGAACTAACACTGCGATGAAAAGACGCAGGGCCAATCCGATTGGCCCTGCGTCTTTTCATCGCAGTGTTACAACTTCACTACGCTACCGCTACGTATTGACTCTTCGGCGGCTTCGATCATTTTTTGGGCGGTGATGGCATCGGCCATTGTGGAGAGTGGTTGTACATCATGTCGCAAACAATCCAGTAAGAAATGTCTCACTTCATTCATCACGGAGCCTTGGTAGGCGGTGTAGGTTTGGCTATGGACTAGTCCGGGTTTAATCTCCACGTGGTCGCGGTAACTGTACCGGGTACTACCGGCGGTGCCGATGACTTTGACCATGACCGTCCACGGATCGGCGGCGTGATCGTCGGCGGCGAAGCTGGCACAGAAATGGGCTAACGCCCCGTTTTCTAGCCGCATTTGCACCATTGCGATGTCTTCTTCGGTGTACTCCTTGTAGTGCAACGTCGCTTTCATCGCACAGAGTTCGACTGGCTTACCGACCAGATACAACAAGATGTACGAGTGATGAGTTAATATCTGTCGCACCACACCGGGGTAGCGTTTGGCCACCTCTTCGGGGTGGTGAATGTTATACATCACATACGCCGAGACAATTTTACCGAGGTCGCCGCCATCGACCAATTCGCGGGTCCGCATCATACTACTTTCGTAGATGTAATTGTGCCCCGGCATACACACCAAACCCTTAGCATCCGCAAGTTGCTTCATCTGGGCAATTTCTGCGACCGATACACCAACAGGTTTTTCAACCAGGACGTGCTTGCCGTGTTCGAGTGCCAGCTTGGTGTACTCAAGGTGCGATTCGAGGTTCGTGAGCACAAAGATTGCGTCGATGTTCGGGTCGCTGACCAGTGCTTCCGGCGTGCTGTAGTTTCGGCACCCGAACTCGGCGGCGCGTTGGGTGGCCCGATCCTGACTGCGATTCCACAAGCCGACGAGCTTCGCGCCGGGAACACGGGAGACGGCTTTGGCGTGCAGAATCGCGATGTCCCCCGCGCCGATGAAGCCGACGCCGATCGTATCTTTGGTGATTTTTGCCATGATAACGCGACTCCGGGTGTAAACTTTCTACTCTTTTCGGACCGGCACCATGCCGCTTAGCACGGCAATCCAGCGGGCGACGCTCCAGATTATGACAGTCAGCACGCTGCACATCACGAACGTGGTCACGCCGATGTTGAGCCAGCCGGTGAACACCTTGCCGCTTTCGATCATGGCGGGGAAGCGCCAGAAGATCAGTTGCGTGCCGGCGGTCAGGGTAGTTGTCATCACCCAAAGCATCGGAATTATTGTGAGGGCGGCGTATTTCGCTTTGCCGGTGTTGATGAGCCAAGTCGTCACGAGGGTTAACGCCAACGCCGCCAAGAGTTGGTTGGCGACGCCGAACATACTCCAAATCGTGCCGATGTTTCCGGTGTAAATCAGCCAACTCCACCCGCCCGTAATCACACCACTGGCCAGCAGCGATCCGGGCAGCCAGTCCGGGCGGGCGAACGGGGCGTAGACGCGGCCCATTGTTTCTTGAAGCAGGAACCGCCCGATGCGGGTGCCGGCGTCGATCGTCGTCAGGATGAACAGCGCCTCGAACATGATGGCGAAGTGGTACCAGTACTTCAGCATGGCGTTGCCGGTGACGCCGAACGTGGCGAATGCTTGCTCGAAAACGACCGACATGCCCACGGCCAACGTCACCGCACCACCGGTGCGACCGCGTAACGATTCGCCGCCGACTTTCTCTTCGATCGAGCCAAGGTCCAGGTGTCCGATGGTGTCCACACCGGCGGCGTGCAGTGGGTCGGTGGCTTCGCGCGGGACGCCGTATTTGGCGTTGATCGCGGCCACGTCTTGCTGGAACTGTGGCGCGCGTTCGATGGTGATGTTGATGTCGTAATACAGTTGCGGTGGCAGGCACGCGGCGGCAATCAGGGCGGTCACGCCGACGACGCTTTCCATCAACATCGCACCGTAACCGATGGTGCGGATGTGGCTTTCCTTCATCACCATCTTCGGGGTGGTGCCACTCGACACCAGTGCGTGGAATCCACTGACCGCGCCGCACATCACGCAGATGAACACGAACGGAAAAAGGCCGCCTTCAAACGTCGGACCGCCGTTGATGAACGTCTCGTTCAATTCCGGTGCTTGCAGTGGCGGGTTGGCAACGAGTACGCTGCCGATTAGCAAAATCACCGTGCCGATTTTCAGGAAGCTGCTCAGGTAGTCGCGTGGCCCCAGTAGCAACCAGACCGGCAACACCGCCGCGATGAAGCCGTACACCGCGAGTGCCAGGACCGTTTGCTCGCGGGTCAACGAAAAGAAGCGTTCCAACGGCGAACCTGGAATCCAGTTCCCCGCCACGGTCGCGGCAAGCACCAACACGCCGCCAATGAGCGACGCTTCCGCTACCCGACCGGGCCGCAGGCGGTACATCCAAAGGCCAACGAGCAAGGCAATCGGGATCGTACAGGCAATCGTAAACGTGCCCCACGACGAACCGGGGACGACCTGCGTGCAACCTGCTGGGAGAATGTAAACTGTGAAGTCCCGTACAAGCGGTCGGTCGGTCGGGTTCGACATCCCGCCACTGCTGGTGGGGACGGACACCCGAAACCCGTCGGACCGTTCCGTGAGTTCACACCCTGGGCTACGCACCACACACCCGCCAGGGAACTGGTAGACCACCCGGAGGGCGGTCGATTCGGCGGGCAGTTCAACTGCGGTTGTTGCTTGGGGCGGGGTGATTCGCATCCCCGCAGGCAACTGCGCCTCTTCACCGCCCAACGCTTTCACGACGACGAAACCCAGCCCGGCGAGTGCGATCACGACGATGAACAGGATCGCAAGGGATGCGACGATGGCGGCGGGTTTGCCGAGTTCAAAGCGGGCGATCTCGGCGAGGGATTTGCCATCACGACGGGTGGAGGCGGCCAACACCAACATGTCTTGCACGGCACCCGCCAAGCAGACGCCGACGACCAGCCAGATTAAACCCGGCATGTAGCCGTATTGAATTGCCAGCACCGGCCCGATAAGCGGCCCCGCACCGGAGATTGCTGCAAAGTGGTGGCCGAACAACACCCACTTATTGGTGGGGTGGTAGTTCTGCCCGTCGTTCAACCGCACCGCCGGTGTCACCCGGCTGTCATCAAGTGCCGCAACCTTGGCGGCCAGGAACGCGGAGTAATACCGGTATGCTATCGCCAAAACGGCCAACACGGTCAGCATCACCGGCATCGCGTGCAAAACCGTGCGGCCGTTCTCTTCGTGGTAAATCGTGAATAAGGCGAACAGCATGAAACTCCTCATGAACCGACACGATTACTTCGTGTGACAGCCGATGCAGTTGTGTGCAAGATTCTCGGTCGGCTTT
>JAYSXU010000946.1:0-2350 GCA_043716965.1 Fimbriiglobus sp. | reverse complement strand
CACCGATACCGCCGGACCCAGCTTTGCCAGTGCCCGCGATCAGCTTCATCACTTCCTCACCGGGCACGTACCGGCGAATCTGGTGGTTTTCGGTGTCGACAATTAGCACGGAATCGTCCCGATCGCAGGCGATAAATTTCGGCCCATTCATGGCGGCTTTGAGGGCCGGTCCGTTGTCGCCACCGATTCCCGCCTTGCCGGTCCCTGCCACGGCGCGGATTTTTCCGTCAAGGTTCACTGCGTACAACCGATGCCCGCCTCGTTCCAGAATGTACACGTTCCCCTTGGTATCGACGCAGACTGCACGAGGATCGGTGAGGGGTTGCTTCGCGGCGGGTTCGCCGTCTTTCGGTTGCCCTTTCATGCCGGTGCCTGCAAACGTGCTGATGATTCCCGTTGCCATATCAATGGCGCGCACGCGGCGATTACCGATGTCCACAATGTACAGCGTCTTCTCGCCCAAACCGAACGCGATGCAAATCGCTTGCGAAAACTCCGCGTTCAAGGCTGGCCCAGCATCACCGGCGTAGCCCTTCTTCCCGTTGCCAGCAAACGCGGTGAGCGTGCCGGTCTTCGGATCGAATTTCCGAATGCGGTTGTTGAACGTGTCAGCCAAGTAAACAGTGCCATTAGGTGCAATCAGGAAGTTGTGCATCCCGTTGAACTCCGCTTTCAAACCGGGGCCACCATCGCCGCTCTGGCCGTTCTTCCCCGTACCCGCCAACGTCGATATTTTGCCATCCGGCGACACCTTGCGAAGCCGCTCGCCGCCGACCATCTCGACGAACAACAGACTCCCATCCGCTGCTAGTTGCGTGGCAAACGGCTGCACCACTTTCGCCATCGTGGCATCTGCACCGTCGCCCTCCGTGCCGCTACCTGCGACGAGGACCACTTTGTCAGCCTGTACCGAATTGGTCGATAACAACACGACCACGAACAAACCAACGGCGTGTAAGATTTGACGAAACATGATGGTTCCATTCAAGAGGATTCGGCAGGCGAAGCGCGTGCAAGTTAACCGTCCGATCGGCACCAGTCAACCGTTTCGACTGATTTGACTCGGTTGCCTGCCATCGGTAGTTCAGTTCTGAAGCCTTGCCATGTACTGGAGATGCAAATGCACGATTTTGAAGTGGTCGTGATACTCATGGCGGTCGCCGTAGCCCTGGCGATCGTGGCGGGGTGGTTGCGGATTCCGTACCCGATTTTGCTCGTGGTGGGCGGCCTGCTCCTGAGTCTGCAAACCGGGGCACCCCGGTTCAGTCTGCCACCGGATGTGGTGTTTCTCGCGTTCTTGCCACCACTGCTTTACGCAGCGGCATTCAACACCCACTGGCAAGCGTTCCGGAAAAACATCCGGTCGATTTCACTACTCGCCGTGGGGTTAGTGATCTTCACGACCACATGCGTGGCTGTTGTTGCGAATCAATTTCTCGGCATGAACTGGGGGCCAGCGTTCGTTTTGGGCGCGGTGGTTTCGCCACCGGACGCGGTCGCGGCCATCGCCATCACCTCGCGGATTCGCCTCCCGAAAATTGTCTCGACGTTGCTCGAAGGCGAAAGCTTGGTCAACGATGCGTCCGCATTGGTGGCCTATCGGATGGCGGTTGCGGCGGTGTTGTACGGGGTCTTTTCAATCTCCGAAGCCAGCGTGATGTTTGTGGCGTCCTCGGTTGGCGGCATACTCATCGGGTTGGCCGGGGCGATGTTGGCCGTGCAACTTCATCGCTGGCTGGACCACACCAAATTGGCTGACACCAAAATCACCATCGCCATCACGTTGCTGACTCCATATGCGGTTTACTTACCGGCGGAGCATCTCCACGTTTCCGGTGTGATGGCGGTCGTGAGTGCTGGCTTGTGGGTTGGTTCCCGGTGTAAGCGCGTCTTTCGACACGAGTTGTACATCGAAGCCCGAGCCGTGTGGGAGATGATGGAGTTCCTATTGAACGGGTTGATCTTCATCCTGATCGGCTTTCAATTGCCAGCGATTCTGGAAGGATTGGACAGCAAACATTCGATGATTGAACTTGGTGTTCAGGCCTTGTTGATTAGCGTTGTGGTGATTGTGACACGCATCCTGTGGGTGTTTCCCGGTGCGTACATCCCACGGTGGTTGGACCGCCAGTTCACCAATTGCCAAGACCCCTACCCGCCGTGGCAAACGGTTTCCGTCGTGGCCTGGACGGGGATGCGTGGGGTCGTATCACTCGCAGCAGCGATGGCGATCCCGGCAACCATTTCAAACGGCGACAAATTCCCCGATCGGGAACTGATTCAATTCCTGACGTTCTGGGTGATCTTTGCCACGCTCGTCGGCCAAGGCCTCACGTTGCCGCTGGTCATC
>JAYSXU010000945.1:0-2351 GCA_043716965.1 Fimbriiglobus sp. | reverse complement strand
TCAAATTCCACAACATCATGAGCGGTTTACCGGCAGGTGTTTGGTGGGCTTCCACGAGGAGTTTGCGAATCCGCCCGACCGTGTTTTCGTCGAGTGAGCCTTTGCGGTACGCGATCACCGTGGCCGGAAAGAACTCCGATTCGCAGAGCATCCGCAACTGTTTGGACGCACCCGGTTGTAAATTCTGATAGCCGACGAAGGCGGAAATGTCCACGAGTGTTGCGGGCAAGTCCCCTTGCACGACTGCGTCGAGGGCTTCTTCCGAAGTCATCGCGGGCTTGAACTGCGGCTTCGCACTTGTTAGGGGTAAACCAACACGCTGGGCGTCCAGGTAAAGCAAGCAGTGGGCCTTCGTGCCACGGGGAACCATCACCGTATCGTCTTTCAGATCAGCAAGTGTGGCCAGTTTGGATTCCTTTTGCACGACCACGCAGGCTTGCAATCGGCGTGCGGGGGGAACCGTGATGACCAGCGGAATCAGGTCCGGGTTGTTGCCCTGCACCCAGGCAAACTCGAACCCGTGATACACCCCGAGATGGTAGCGTTTGGCCTTCATCCGGTCGGCAAGCGTCAATGCGTCGGGCACGATTTCCACTTCACCCGTCAGGCCCGTTTGCTTTTGAATCAGATCGCGCAGTGGCTTTGAGAGGGCTTGCACCATTGCGGGCTGCACATCGCGGAACATGCCTTGAACCATGCCAATTTTGATGGAGCCGTCTCCGGCATCCCTGCCATCCGGCGCACCCGGTACGAAACCGATTGCGACGACAATCAGGGCGACCGTACCAAGCATAAACTTCGTCACTGGCAACTCCCTCCCGGCGGACCGGGGCCTCGATCGCAACCCTATCAACGACGAAGTACCCGCTTAGCGAGTTGGGAACTTCGGATAAATTCCGCCCGCCGTCACCCGTTCCAACGCCGCCAATGTTTTAATGTGTTCTAACACGGCTTCGACGTAGTCCGCCTGGGCTTTGCCTGCCAGCGCTTCCGTGTTGACGAGCAACTCGGGGTCTTGGCGGGCCACCGCAGCGGCGCGGGAATCTTCGACCAGTCGGCGCCCGTTCTCGTAACGCCGCTTCGCCTCCCGGACCCGCTTCGTGGCCGCATCCCAGTTCAAGTAGGCCACCGTCGCCTCCGTTCGGACCAAGTTCACGGTCTTTTCGTACAGCACGTCTTGCCGCAAACTCAGTTCGGCGGCGTGGGCGACCCGGTCGGCTTGATTGCCGACAAAGCCGACCGGCATCTCGGGCGCCAGCGCACCGGGGCGGTACGTGCCGTTTCGGATGGCCATTGGAACTTGTTTGGCGTGCAAGTCGCTACCCGATGCCAGCGTTGCAACTCTCTTGCCGAACTGCACTTTTTCTTGGGCACAGATTTCCAGGCGGAACACGTCCACGCCGGTCGCAGCTTGAGCTAACTCGGGCCGCCGGGCAAGGGCATCTGCAATAACCTGTTCTTTCGACACGGTCCCGTCGAGCATCAGGGGGAGTTCTTTCGTGGCCGGCTCAAACGCGAAAGTCGGCTCGACGCCCATCGCGTCTTTCAACGCGGTTAGCGCGAGTTGGCGCCCAGTCGATGCCTTCACACGCAGTTGTTTCACTTCCCCGATCAGATTTTGTAAGGCGTACAACGTGAACTGGTTGATCTTGATCTTCGGGTCGCGGACGCCGGACTTCACGATGCTTTCCGCGACTTCGTAGTAGGTCTCCATCTGCTCAATCACGTCGTTCGCGGTCTGTTCGGATTGCTTGGCATATACGTAACTGAAGTACAGGAACGTCACGTCCTGTGTAGTTTCCTGGGTCGCCTTCTGAACTTCCGCCGTTGGCAAGGCCAGACCACGGCGGGCTTGCTCCCGGCGAACCGGGATGTCGGGGCTAAACCGTTCGGTGAATGAGCGTAAATTCAGCAACGACTGGTAGCCGATTTCAGCCGCCCGAAGACTGTGCAACGCCGCCCGGATCACCGGCTGGCGTTCGTGGCCAATCGCCAAGCATTCGCCCAGCGTGAGTGGTGGAAGTGGCGGCTCGATGGCTTTGGTGTCGCCGCCCGTCGGTTTCGCGTCTTTCTCGTTGACTGCTTGAGCTTGGGCAAAGCCAGTCATCAGGAGACCTACCAGAATTGCCCAGCCGCCGCATGTCCACGACGGGCGACCATCAGCGCGGGAAAGGCGTGGAGACGACATAACCATACCTCGGGCCGACTCATCCCTGAGCTTCCAACCCATCATCCGCATCCGTGCGAAAGCGTGGGCACGTCAAATACTTCGACGGAATCCCGTTGCATGCTGAAGGATGAGGGATGTTCGGAATACCACGTTTTGATCCAGCCGGGTGGGTTGGTCCGAA
>JAYSXU010000944.1:0-2354 GCA_043716965.1 Fimbriiglobus sp. | reverse complement strand
AGCCGGGCGACAAGCTGACGGTGCCCGTCAAAATTGCGTGGCAATCCGGCGAAGTCCGGGCGAACCCGCTGACAATCATCGCCGAAGCGACGCAACTGAACCCGCAAGCCACGCCGGTCACCGTGAACAACAATCAACCCGTCGTCGTGCCGAAAGAAAAGGCCGATAGCCCGATCACGTTGGATGTGAAAGCCAACGCGCTGCCGGGTATTTATACGGTCACGCTGCGGGCCGAAACCCAGATCAACACCGTTCGGGATCCCGCACAACCGGACAAGAAAACGCCTGCCACCGTGGCCAGTTATGCAGCCCCGATCGAAGTGACGGTGGTGCCAACTGTGGTAGCCAAACTCACAGTTCAACCACCCAAGACGCCGATCAAGCTCGGCAGCACGGCGGAACTCACGGTAAAAGTGGAGCGGCTGGCGGATTACACCGGGGAATTCGAGATCACCCTGACGTTGCCCAAGGATACCAAAGGCGTCACGTTGAAGGGGGTCACGATTCCTACCGGAAATGACGAGATCAAGCTACTAATCGACATCGCGGATGACGCCAAAATTGGCACGCTGTCCAACGTCGTCGTGCAGGCCACTGCCACGCTCCACGGCAAAGTCCGGCTGTACCACGAAGCCAAGTTGAATTTGAACATTGTGAAGTAACGGAAACGTATCCACACCCGAGACCACCATGCGTTCAGTCCTTTCGCTCGTTGCCGTCGGTTTGTTAGCGAACCTGGTTTGCAGTGCGGACCCACAGGCAGCGGGGCTAAAACCGATCGCCGTTGCGAAGCTGGATCGCAAGGACCCGATCAGCTACGAGAAAGACGTGGCCACGATCTTCATGGCGAAATGCCAGGTTTGTCACGCCGGTAAGCTCACCGAAGGCAAGCTCGACATGGGCACCCATGCCACACTCATCAAAGGTGGTAAGCGGGGGCAAATTATCATCGTGCCGGGCAAGGCGGAGGAAAGCTTCCTGTGGCAAAGCAGCAGCCACCGCGTCAAGCCGATCATGCCGCCGAAGTCCGAGAACAACCCGCTGACGCCCGAAGAAGTGGCGGTGTTGAAGCTGTGGATTGACCAAGGGGCCAAGGGGCCGGTCAACGACGTGCGGGCGAAAACTCAAGTCGTCCTGAGCCTACCGCCCGTCTTGGTGAAGCCGGTTCGGGCCGTGGCCGTCAGCCCGGACAAGACCACGGTTGCCGCGAGTCGGGGGAATCAGATTCACCTGTTTGAAGCGAAGAAGGGCGACTTCGTCAAAACCCTCGTTGATCCGAGTTTGAAGACCACCGACGGCAAGTCCGCGAACGCCGCCCACCTGTCACTGGTCGAAGCGATGGCATACAGCCCGGATGGGAAAACTTTGGCGAGCGGTAGTTATCAGGAAGTGAACCTCTGGGACATGGAGAAAGGCACGATCCGACAACGGCTGACCGGGTTCAGCGATCGCGTCGTGACGATTGCGTATTCACTGGACGGCAAATACCTCGCCACGGGTGGCGGGGCGCCGACGGAAGACGGCGAGATTCGGATTTTTGATGCCGCCACCGGCCAGATGCTGACGGACATCAAAGGGGGCCACAGCGACACGGTGTTCGGCGTGTGCTTCAGCCCGGATGGCAAGTTCCTTGCAACGGGGGCTGCCGATAAATTTGTCAAAATCTTCGACGTGCCGAGTGGGAAGTACGTGAAGTCCTTTGAAGGCCACACCCACCACGTGATGGACGTCGGTTGGACGCAAGACGGCAAGAAAGTGGTGTCCGCTGGTGCCGACAACATCGTCAAGATTTGGGATGTCGAGAAAGGCGAAAAGCTCCGCGACATTCTCGGCCATCAAAAGCAGGTCACACGGTTGGTGTTCGTCCCGAAGTCCCCGGCGTTTCTGACCGCGAGCGGCGACAACACAGTGCGACTGTGGAACAGCGACAACGGCGGGCAGACCCGCAGCTTCGCGGACGCAAAAGACTTCTTGTACGCCGTGGCCACCAGCACCGACGGCACCTTGGTCGTGACCGGCGGGGAAGAAGGCATTATCCGGCTCTACAACGGCATGACGGGACAGCTCGTCAAAGCGATGCTGCCACCCGATGCGGAACAAAAGAAAGACGACGTGAAAAAGGAAGTCGCACCTGAGACGAAGAAGAAGTAGGCAAATCAAACTGACACTCATGGCATCGGCTGAGGAAGCGCAGCCGACGGTCACCACCCCAGTCGCCGGGACAAGTTCCCCAAGCGGCTGGGGTGTTTTTGTTGCATAAAGCGTGGTCATGAAAGAGCGGCTAGCTCATCGCACGCGAAACACTGGCCTGCGAAGCCTCTGCACCCAACGTGTCAACCAGCGGCAGTGTCAGT
>JAYSXU010000943.1:0-20828 GCA_043716965.1 Fimbriiglobus sp. | reverse complement strand
CTCAACCGCGGAGACTTTGGGCTGGCTCATGACGGCGACTATAGCCACACGGCCGGACTTCGAGAACCCGATTCACAACGCCACTGCGTAACTCCTATCGCTTTCAAGGAATTTGCGGGACGGCAATGAAGGCGTCTCCTGCCAAGACGATGATAGGCTCGGGCAGGTCCACCCAACCATCTTCACCCACAATTGCCATTGCCAGCAGTCTCAACCGTTTGCATGACTCAGAATCGATCTGGAAGACCGCCACCTGCCTTCCGGCCTCGATCCCTTCCAGGTGAAAGCGGGGGATGATCCGGCCCTCGGCAAACCGGAAAGTAAAGTGTGGGTCGTGGAAGAGCGGGATCATGCGTTGTCCTGGCTGTTCAGCCAAGCACGACCTTTTGTGGTGATCCGATCTTCTGGTTCTTGCTCTGCGGTTTGTCGGGGATGGTCAACTCCATCAAGCCAGCGTCGATCAAACGCCCCATCGCCGAGCGGACATTCCGAGTACGAGTGGAATAGCCGAGTTCGGACGCTATCTCGGCGGTCTTCTTCGGTTGGTTGCTCAACGCTTGCAGTATCCGCATCTCGGTTTCAGCGAGTTCATCTTGGACCCCATCTTGGACCCCATCTTGGACCACCCCCGGCAACTGCGAATGGACAGGCAACTCGACGGCAAAATAGGTCCGCCCTTCATCCGTTGAGAAGCGGGGCGGCGGTGAGCCATTCCTCTCCATCGCTGCACGAATCTTGGGGATGCCCGTGCAGCGGCCTTCGGTCAGTTCCAGTTCTTTCAAGAACTCACCAATGCGACGGTTGCGATACCGCCGGGCCATGATCTTCTCGCCGTTCAACGCCTCGGTACGGATTGAAGCGTCCGGGCCGGGGTAACTGACAACATCAATTCCATCGGGGCTGATTCGAACTTCAACCGGCTCACGCTGTTCGTAGCTGCGGTGATAGACGGCGTTCACGACCGCTTCTTCGATGGCCGAGAGGGGGTTGTTGAAGAAGCGGGTCGCCTTGGCACGGTCGGGATGTTTGATGACCTTCTCTCGAATCACACTACTTTCGATGTATCGCAGAGCACCCCGGACTTGTTCGTGCAGCGGGCCTTGGAATTCCTTCTCAATGAGTTCGTCGCCGCCAGGACCGTTTGGGAAGATCACTACGTCGATCTGGGCACCGGGGAGAAACTTTCTCGGCTCGTCGCGGAAGAACAGCACACCGACGTTTCGAGGCTTCACAAACTCGTCGGCCCCGTCCACGATGTTCATCAGTCGGCCCAACTCGACCAGCGGCAACTTGCTGGCGTCTTTGTGCAGATCGCTGCCGACTTCTTTGAGGTAGGACTGAAGCAACCCCGGCCGAAGGTCATCAACATCGGCCTGACGGCACTGCCGGTCGTCAAAAGGCACGGTGGCCGTCAGTCGGAGGAGTTCCTGCTCGTCTTCGCTATTCGCTTTGAGTTCGACCGTGCTGGAGTACCGCCGGATGTAGTAGTGGTAGTCCTTCGTCTTGGCGGTGACAGCCCGAGGAGCTTTGTACGGCGGTTCAATCCGCCCGGTGCCCACAGGACGATCAGATGTTTGCCGGCGTACTTTTCAACGCTGAGAATCGGGAAATACGTCGGCTGAATGAGTTGGCAGTAACCGTGAAGTTCCCGTTGGATCGTGTCGAGTTGGTTCGCCTCTAAGCCGACAGGCGGAAAGATCGGTTGCCCATCGGCATCGCAGTCCTGACCGATAACGATGTAGCCGCCGCCCAGATTCTCGAAGTCGTTGGCGAAAGCACAGAGGGTCTTGATGATGGCGTCAGGGTTCCAGCCCGCCTTGTACTCGATCCGGTCGCTTTCGACGGTTCGCTGACGAAGCAAGTCTTCCAGATTCAAAGGCAATTTACCACTCATCAAACAGCCTCGTCGTTCATCCTTCCGCCACATTCAGTTTACCGAGAAGATCGACTCCCCGGCGAACAAGGAAGTTCGTCCGCCAGAATGGAGTCGAGACGACCGAATAGCGACCGAGCGTTCTCGACGCTCAGTGAGAGGTTGACCGGCGACCAGCCCGATCCTTGCCGCAGGGTTAGGCAGACGATGGGTTGACCCGTGGCGTCATCAAAGCCATTCGTGACGGACAAGACCTCGGCGTCGGTGATCGTGGCTCGATTCTGTACATTCATGTTGACCTCTTGCGGCGTGAGACGGCCATCCCAAGCCGGTGTCAAGCAAAGTCCACGACTCCACGGTGAGTGCCGGGAGGAAACGTGAGTGAGGGGCCAAACGTGTGCCAGATTTGATCCCGAATGTGTCCGCAAATATGTCCGCAAAAGGTGTCCACAAGTGGTGTCGTCGTAAATGCTTGCAAAACAAGGACTTAAGAGAGCGGGATACGAGAGTCGAACTCGTTTCACAGCCTTGGGAAGGCTGGGCACGACCGGTATACCAATCCCGCAAGCTATCTCAAACCGACTCACCGCATCTGATTTTCGCGTGCAGTAAGCTTCTTGAAAGTTTACTGGTTTTGCGTTGAACAGCAAGTCGATTTCAAATTAGCACACGGTATGCAGTTCACCCCACGCAACGGTTTGCGGGACATGGTATCCTGTCACGGCATTGTAACAATCGGGCTTCACCCAATCACCGTGCTCGATTCCGTCGTCTCAATTGTGTGAACTCGCCGCGACCGCTGATTTCGGAAGGGTTGTGTTATGACTGGCAAATATCGTACTGTTGTGGTGTCGGGGCTGTTATTCTTGGGTTTGGGATTCACGGCAATACTGCATGAGATTGTTGCGGCGGCACCGCCACGAACCGAGCAATGGAAAAAAGTGATGGACGCCGAAGCGAAGGGGTTACCCAAGACCGCGATCCAGGAGTTGGACCCGATCATCGCGCTGGCGTTGAAAGAGAAAGCCTACCCCGAAGCGATTAAAGCGATCGCCAAGAAGATCGCCTTGGAAGGGTCGATCGAGGGCAACAAGCCGGAAGAACGCATCACGCGGATGAAGGCGGAAATCGCCAAGGCGCCGAAAGAAATGGTGCCGGTGATGGACGCACTCCTTGCCCACTGGTACTGGCATTACTTCCAGCAGAACCGCTGGCAGTTCATGCAACGGACGCAAACCGCCGTGGCGCCAAGTGAAGACTTCACCACTTGGGACTTGGCACGGATACTCGCCACGGTCGATGCGCAATTCACGAAAGCACTAGCGTCCGAAAAGGAACTGCAAGCGATCCCGATTGCGTCTTACGATGAGTTGCTCGAAAAGGGTACCCTCCCGGACACCTATCGCCCGACGCTGTTCGACTTCCTCGCGTTCGAGGCGTTGTCGTTTTACACGTCGCCAGAACAAGCCGGTGCGAAGGCCGAAGATTCTTTCGAGATCGTCGCGGACAGCCCGGCGCTTGCGGACGCCGCCGAGTTCATGAAGTGGCTACCGCAATCGACCGATACGACATCACGGAAGTTGAAGGCGATTCAATTGTTTCAGAAGTTGATGGCGTTTCATCAAGCGGATGCCGACAAGACCGCGTACCTGGACGCGGACTTGCAGCGGTTGCAATTCTGCCACGCCGAAGCCGTCGGCGAAGAAAAGACGACCCGTTACCAAGCCGCCCTGCAACGCTTCGCCGACACCAACGCCAAGCACGAACTCAGCGCACTGGCCCGGTACCGCATCGCCCAACTGGTCCACGATGCCGGCGACCGGGTCGAAGCGAAGAAGATCGCGCAACAAACGATCAACCTATTTCCGACCAGCGCCGGGGGAATCAGCGCGTTCAACTTGATTCAGCAGATCGAAGCGAAGTCGCTGAACATGAATACCGAACGAGTCTGGAACGACCCGCCCCCGGTGATCCGGGTGCAGTACCGCAACCTGACGAAGTTGCACTTCCGCCTGTACAAGACGGCGTGGTCCGAGACCGTGGTGACGAATCAACGGTCGAAGTTGTACGAGCCGAACTTGCGCAAGGCGCTTCTCGCCCAGAAGGCCGACGTGGAGTTCGCAACAGACCTCCCCGCCACGGCGGACTACCAGGACCGGACGCACGACGTGCCGGTCCCTAAGAACGTCAAGCCGGGGTATTACGTTCTGTTCGCCAGTGACAGCCCGGACTTCACGGAAGCGAAGGGGGTGATTTCCGGCACCGATCTCTGGGTCTCCGATCTGGCCCTGATTACACGCACGGAGTACGGCGACCCGCAGTTTGAAGGATTTGTTCTGAACGCCAAGAGCGGGGAGCCGATCGCCGGGGCGAAAGTGCAAACGTGGTACCACACCAATCGCAATCAAACCTACCTCAAGGGGCCACTGCTCACGACGGACAAGAACGGACTTTACACGGTCCGTGGGGAAAACAACACCTCGTGGATCGCCCATGTTTCGCACGACGGTCACGAGCTTTCGTCGGCGAATCAGCATTATCTCAACCAAGCGGACCGTAACCCGCAGCCGTTCCAGCAAACCGTTTTCTTCACGGATAGGTCGCTGTACCGGCCGGGGCAAACGGTTCAGTTCAAGGGCATCTGCTTCCAGTCCAACCAGCTTGCGAACAAGTACGACACGATTCCGAACAAAGCCGTGACCGTGCAATTTACGGATGTCAACGGTCAACTCATCTCGAAGCTCGACGTGAAGACCAACGACTATGGATCGTTCAACGGCAGCTTCACAGCACCACGCGATCGCCTCATGGGGCAGATGATGATTTCGGTCCAAGGTGATGCGCCGGGTCAGTCTGCCGTCACGGTGGAAGAGTACAAACGCCCCAAGTTCCAGGTCACGATCGACGCGCCGAAGGAAGCGGCGAAGCTGAACACCGACGTGAAACTGACCGGCAAGGCCACGTCGTACACCGGCGCCGCGATCGGTGGGGCGAAGGTGCGGTATCGCGTGGTGCGGGAAGTGCGTTACCCCGGCTGGTGGTACAGCTTCTACTACTGGCGAATGCCGCCCAACCAGGGTAGTGCCCAGGAGATCACACACGGTGTGACCACAACCGAAGCCGACGGCACGTTCACCGTGACCTTCCCGGCGAAGCCCGATCGCAGCATTGCGGAGAAAGACGAGCCGTCGTTCACATTCACGTTGACTGCTGATGTCACCGACACGACCGGCGAAACCCGCGTCGGCACCCAATCCGTTCGCGTCGGTTACACGACGATTAGCGCGACCGTGAGTGCCGGTGAATGGCAAACGACGACCGACTCGATCAAGTTCAAAGTCAGCACGCAAACGCTTGACGGCGTCGGCCAAGCGACGAAGGGAACGCTCAAAGTCTACCGCCTAAAGCAACCGGCCACGGTTCAGCGGGCGGACATTCTCGGCGGGAAAATTGGGCCTCGCCCCGTCGCGCGGGGTCGGGGGGGGATGCCGATTCCGCAACCCGTCCCGGACCCGGCGAACGCCATGTCGTGGGAGCAAGGGGACGAAGTCGCGTCGTTGCCGTTCACCACGGACGCGAGCGGTAACACGGAGTTGACGGTCAAGCTGGATCTAGGCGTGTTTCGTGCCATCGTCGAGACCGCCGACCCGTTCGGCAAACCCGTCGCCGCCCGACAACAAGTCACGATCCTGAAGCCCGACGCCGCGACCCTCGGCATCAAGCTGCCGCAGATTGTCGCCGCGCCGAAATGGTCGCTCGAACCGGGGCAGGAGTTCAACGCACTCTGGGGCACCGGCTACGAAACCGGGCGGGCGTACATCGAGATTGAACACCGCCGCAAGATTCTGCAAGCGTTCTGGACCGAACCGGGGCTGACGCAATTCACCGTGAAACAGGCGGTCACGGAGAGCCACCGGGGCGGGTTCACGTTGCGGGTGACCTTCGTGCGCGAGAACCGGGCGTACATCGAAAACCGCAAAGTTGACGTGCCGTGGACGAACAAGAACCTGACCGTGAAGTGGGAGCGGTTCGTCTCGAAACTCGAACCCGGCAAGCCCGAAAAATGGACCGCAGTCGTTAGCGGCCCGGACGCGAAGAAGGCCGTCGCCGAGATGGTGGCGGCCTTGTACGACCAGTCGCTTGATGCCTACTTGCCGCACAGTTGGATGAGCCGGTTCAACAGCTTCTACCAAGACTACTCGCAACGCCAATCGCAGTTTGAAAACACCGCGAAGCCGATCCAGACGCTGGGCGGCATACTGGGCGGCTACTGGCCCGTCCCATTCAAAAACATGCCGTCGCTGAGCTACCGCCATTTCCCCACCGACCTCACACAGAACTTCTGGCAGTACGGCTTTCAACGCCAACGTGGCTTTGGTGGCGGCGGTATAGCACCGGGAACGCCTTCTCCTATGTCTGCTGCGCCAGCGATAAAGAGCGCAAAAGCGATGGATGCACTATTGAATGAAACTGAAAACTATGCCCAGATCGGTTCAGTCCCAAATGAACTAAACAAAGTCGGTCTTCCGCCCGCTGGACCGGATTTATCGAAGGTCGCGGCGCGGTTGAACTTGCAGGAAACGGCGTTCTTCTTCCCGCACCTGATCGCGGACGAATCGGGCACGGTGCGGATGGAGTTCACCATGCCGGAAGCCCTGACGAAGTGGAAGTTCCACGCCTTCGCCCACGACCAACAAATGAGGTCCGGGTCGCTGGACGATAGCGTCGTCACGGCGAAAGACCTGATGGTGCAGCCGAACCCGCCACGGTTCTTGCGCGAGGGGGACGTGTTGGAATTCACCGTGAAGGTCAGCAACCAATCGGCCACGCGGCAAGTCGGCAAGGTCCGCCTCAGCCTCGCCGACGCCCGCACCGGGAACGCCGTGGATGCCGCGCTCGGCCTCACGGTTCCGGATCAAAACTTCGACATCGCTGCGAAGGAGTCGAAGAGTTTCTCCTGGGCACTCACGGTGCCGGATGGCCTGGGGCCGATCACATACAAAGCCGTCGGCGCAGCCGAGCGGTTCAGTGACGGCGAGGAAGGGATGCTGCCGGTGCTATCGAAGCGGGTGCTGGTCACAGAGTCACTGCCGTTGCCGATTCGCGGCAAGCAGACGAAAACGTTCGACTTCACCAAGCTGCGTGAATCCGCGAAGTCGGACACGTTGAAGAGCCAAAGCCTGACGGTGCAGATGACCTCGAACCCGTCGTGGTACGCGGTGATGGCGCTGCCGTACCTGATGGAGTACCCGCACGACTGCGCGGAGCAGACGTTCAACCGGCTTTATGCGAACGCCCTGGCGCGGCACATTGCCACCAGCGACCCGAAGATCCGCCGCGTGTTCGACCAGTGGAAGAACACCCCGGCACTGGACAGCCCGCTCGAAAAGAACCAGGACGTGAAGGCCGTCATCCTCGAAGAAACGCCGTGGGTCCGCGACGCGAAGCAGGAATCAGAATCCCGCCGCAACGTCGGGATTCTGTTCGACGAGAACCGCCTCAACGAAGAGACCACACGGCTCTTGCGCAGGCTCACGGAACTGCAAGCCCCGGACGGCGGCTGGTCGTGGTTCCCCGGCGGCCCGCGCAACGAGTACATCACGCTGTACATCACCACCGGGTTCGGGCGGCTGCGGAATTTGGGCGTGAAGATTGACGTGGCACCCGCCGTGCGGTCGATCACGGCCCTGGATGCGTGGGCGGACCGCATCTACCGCGACATCTTGAAGCACAGCAAGAACAAGGACGACAACCACCTGTCCACGACGATCGCGCTGTACCTGTACGGGCGCAGTTTCTTCATCGACGATCGGCCCGTGGCGAAGGAACACCAGGAGGCGGTCAACTATTGGCTGGGCCAATCGAAGAAATATTGGCTGAAAATTGGCAACCGCCAATCGCAGGCACACCTCGCGCTCGGGCTGAAGCGGTTCGGCGACAAGACCACGCCCGCCGGCATCATGGCGTCTTTGAAAGAGTTCTCCGTAACCAACGAAGAAATGGGCATGTTCTGGCGCGACACCGAAGTCAGTTGGTGGTGGTATCACGCGCCGATCGAAACACAGGCGATGATGATCGAAGCCTTCGACGAAGTCAGCAACGACGCGAAAGCGGTCGAGGAGTGCAAGGTCTGGCTCCTGAAGCAGAAGCAAACCCAGAACTGGAAGACGACCAAGGCCACCGCCGACGCCGTCTACGCCCTGCTACTTCGTGGTGACAACCTGTTGAAGTCGGACGCCCTCGTCGATGTCACGGTCGGCCCCGAGACGATCAAGCCCGAAAAAGTTGAAGCGGGCACGGGCTTCTACGAGCAGAAGTTCCTGCGCGGCGAAGTGAAGCCGGAGTTCGGCACGGTGAAGGTAACGAAGACCGACGACGGCGTCAGTTGGGGCAGCGTCCACTGGCAGTATCTCGAAGACATTAGCAAGGTTACGCCGCACGACGGGACGCCGCTTAAGCTGGAAAAGAAGCTGTTCAAGCGGGTCTACACCAAAACCGGGCCAACGCTGGAAGCGGTGAACGGGCCAGTCAATGTGGGCGACGAGATCGTCGTTCGCATCGTGCTGCGGACCGACCGGGACATGGAGTACGTCCACATGAAGGACCACCGTGGCAGCGGCACGGAGCCGGTCAACGTGCTGTCGCGGTACAAGTTCCAGGACGGCCTCGGGTACTACGAGTCCACGAAGGACACCGCGTCCCACTTCTTCATGGACTACCTGCCGAAGGGCACCTACGTCTTCGAGTACGCCGTTCGTGTGCAGCACCGGGGCAAGTACCCAACGGGTCTCGCCAGCATCGAGTGCATGTACGCCCCGGAGTTTAACAGCCACTCCGAAAGCATTGGGATCGAAGCGAAGTAGACGGACGATCCCGGCGACCGGCTGCGTGACAGTAGTATCAACGAATTTGATCGAGCGGTCAGGGTCGATCGTGTCAGTCGATGCGTCTTTCGCTGGGGTACAGTTCGGTGAGGCGTTCAGCGAGCCAGTGGAGTAGCTCGTGCCGGGGGAGTTTGGCGACCCAGGCGGTGGCGGCCATAAGGATCAGAACGTCGGCCGGTTGCTTCGCCGTGACAGACCGCTTGTGATCCGTCCGGGGCAGGTGCTGCAACACCGGCCTGCGGAAATGGGAATGGACGAACGGTCGTCAGTGTTTAGTGAGCGGAGCGCCTCGGGGACTTCCTGGTTCCGGTCGCTGAGAGAAGGGAGCTTAGGATTCCCCGTGCGTCGCTGTCATCGTACAAAGTATTGGTAAGCTGCCGGGTGGTTCGCCACAAACGGGTGGTAGGTTTTTACCTAGGCGACTGGCGTCGCCGGTTCGCCGGGAAAGCTAAAGTCCAAAGGCGCACCTAAAGTCTGCACAGCATCAACGGTTTCGACGATTGATGCCAGTGGAAGGCAAAATTTTCACTAGAACTTAACGGGCCTGTCACTTCACAAGCTGAGCGTAGCGGGCGACGATGGCTTTTGCGGTGCGGAGGCCATCGACGGCGGCGCTGACGATACCGCCGGCGTAGCCCGCCCCTTCGCCGACGGGGAACAAACCACTCACGCCAGTGGATTCGCGGGTGGTGCTGTCTCGATCAATGCGGATGGGGGAACTGCCCCGCGATTCCGGACCGGCCAGCACGGCGTCGGCCAGGAACCGCCCCTGCCATCGGCGGTCCATTTGCGGCAACCCGTGCTTCACCGCTTCGGCCACGACGGGCGGCAACAGTTCGCGTAAGTCCACGCCGACTGTTTCGCGCGGGTAACTACACTTGGGTGCGGCTTGCGGGGTTCGACCCGCCAGGAAGTCGCGGGCGCTTTGAACCGGAGCCGCGTACTTGCCACGCCCGATTTCAAACGCCTTCTTCTCGTACTTCGCCTGCAACCGCATCCCGGCCAGGACATCGGTTCCTTCAAACGCCTCGATCGGCACCGTGACGACCAGCCCGCTATTGGCATACGGTGAATCACGCTTCGACAGGCTCATCCCATTCGTGCAAAAATAGCCTTCCTCGGACACACTCGGGATGATGTACCCACCCGCACACATGCAGAACGTGAACAAATCATGCTTGCCGTGGGCGACGAGCGAGTAGTCGGCGTTGCCGAGGGTGTCTTCGTACTTGGCCGCCTTCGGGCCGTATTGCACTTCGTTGATAACATCTTGCGGATGCTCGACACGCACGCCGAATTGAAACGCCTTCGCCGACATCGGCACCTTGCGCCGGGCCAGCATTTCGTAAGTGTCGCGGGCACTGTGACCGATTGCCAGCACGACCAACGACGTGGGGATGAACCCGGACGAGGTCATCACGCCTTTTAGCCCAGACTCGTCGTAGACCAAGTCTTCCACCTTGGTGTGAAACCGCACGTCGCCGCCGAACCCTTCGATCTTTTGTCGGATCGACTTCACGACGGCGGGGAGCCGGTTGCTGCCCAGGTGCGGGCGGTGGTAGTACAAGATGCTCGGCTTGCCGGGTTGCTGTCCTTTGCACTCGGCGAACAGTTCCAGCACCCGCATCACATCCGGACCACTGCCACGGCAGGTCAGTTTGCCGTCGGAAAATGTGCCCGCACCACCCTCGCCGAAGATGTAGTTGCTCTCCGGTTCAAACGCGCCGCCTTCATCGAACTTCTTGACGTCGCGGATGCGATCACTGACTTGAGTACCGCGTTCTAACACGATCGGTTGATAGCCCATTTGCGCCAGGAAATACGCACAGACCAACCCGCCCGGACCGGAGCCGATGACGACGGGGCGTTCGCGGATCGCTTCGTGACCGGGTGGGGGCATCTCGAACGGCGGTTCGTCGAATAGTTCAACTTGGGCAATCGGTTGCGGGTTGTCCCCGGTGCGATACAGCGCACCAAGTTCCTCCGAGGGCAACTCGACTTCAAAGTTGTAAACGAACCGCAAATGCCGTTTGTCTCGGACATCCAGGCTCTTGCGGAGAATCCGCCAGCGTGCCAGATCGGTCGTCGTCACGCCGATGGCACGGGCAAGGTGGGTGGGTAAATTCGCTTCCGGTTCTTCGACCGGCAGCCGCAAATTGGTGACGCGCAGTGACATACCCTTCACTTTAGGCATCGGGTCAACAAGTCGTTAGGGATAGCAGTTGAAAACGTAGAATTGACAACGACGCCCGATCCATTCTTGCTCGACTATGCCGCCCGTTTCATACGGCTTGATCCGCTCAATTCCTGCAAGATTGAGCCGTTCAGTTCGGCCTCAAGGTGGTTCAACGCGCGGGCCACGGTGGCACCGTCCATCACGCGATGGTCATAGATCAGCCGAACCGGAACGTGGCCGTCGTTGTCGATGACCCCATACGTCAACACGGTGGTACAGGGGGCAATCGGGTGGAGCGATTCGGCCCCGAGGGAGGAGTACACCGAGACGCCGAACGTTCCGAAGTAGTTGGCCCGTTGGCGTGGCCAGTTGAGTGCCAATCGCCAGAGGAGTTGACGCACCAAATTTGGTAATGCTGCGATCCGGAGTGCGCGTCGAAAGTCTTTGACCGATTCGATTGGCGCGGTCTGCAAGTGGTTGATCCACGCTTGCACGTCGGCCAGACTGAGAAGGTCCGGGCTTCGCTTTTTGCCCACGAAGACACAGCGCTCCCCCTCATACTCCCGTTCGATGGCAATCGAAACGACGCTCGACGGGAGTTCATAAAGCCGGGCGTAGGGCCACGCGACATAGAACCGCCGGAGTTCGGGAGTGGTCGCGGCCACTCTCGCATAAGCTAACGTGAAGATCGCTGGCCAACTGGGTTTGAGTGCCGATGCGAGCCGAACTTCTGCCAGCGTCGCCAACGAAAACGTCCGCTGGACGGGAACCGTGGGGAAGCTTTTGGCAAGGGTGACCAGGTCGCAGACGAACCGCCGGGGCAACGAGAGTGGAATGGATTTACCGATCATGGGCTGGATCCACCACGGCATGAAAGATGTAAGCTTGGCGAGCGTAACTCAGGGTGTGGCTCACAACGCCGAAGCCAGCCTGTTGCAGCTTCAGGGTGATTGCGTGTGACGGAAGGTAATGAAATCGACCTTTCCGGGCCTCCTGCTTCAACCATTTGCCGTACTTCATCATTCGCAGAGAATTTTTGAGGAACAGAAGCCGATCCGGGGACCGAACGACTCCGCCAACCAATGACCGAAAACCGACCGCCCACCACGACGGGTCCGGCACGTTGACACTAAACACAAACCGCCCGCCCGGTCGTAAAACCCGTGCGACTTCTTGGAGCAAGTGGTGATAGGCGTGCTGCGTCCATTCCCCCCGAGCCTCGTCGTAATGCTGGGCGTAGCTGATCGACAGGCCTGAAATCGCATGATCGAAGCTCTGATCCGCAAGTGTTCCCAGGCCGCTACTGAAATCGTGACATTGAAACCGGATTCGGCCCACGGCGTTGCGTTCGTGGGCCATTTTCTCGTATTGCGTGGAGTTGATCGCCGAGTAATCGAGACCCAGAATTGACCCGATTTTGTCCTGAGTCTTGTCGCAAATCGCCCTAGTCAGCGTCCCGCCCCCGCACCCCAAGTCGAGCCAATGTTCCCCCGCTTGGGGTGCCGCCAACCCGATCGTGTCAGCGACTAACTGCTGAAAGACGGGTAGCTCCGATTGACTCCAGAATGCCTTTGCACATTTGCTATCGGCCCAATAATTGACCGTATCCGCACGGTGCAACGCGGCAGTAACCGAAGCCATAACCAGGTCTCAATACGAATAGCGTAACCTCGAATATCTGTTTAATTCGTCACAACCAACACCACAACTCGACTAAAACCTCACCCAGAGATCATTCTGGGTCGGCGTCGCGAAAGTTGGAAGAAAATTGTACACGATACGGGCGATCGTTGTCTTCAGCCCGAAAGCCCAATGCCCGTTAGTTAAGACATCAGTCGAGAGCCTCTCTGCTATTCTGGTCGTACTACCGATCCAAAAACGCAGGCGGCTCTCGTGCGTGATCGGACCTTCAATCCCGTCGGAGACCAGTCGAGGTCGGACGATCCGATTCCGTACCGGGGTGGACTGCGTCCGATCACCAACTAAGTCCGCATCCGATACCTCCTCGCCCGACCCGGACCCCACCCGACCCCAATCCGTCCGCGTTCCCTAAAGCGCGGCTGCGATTGCGTCCCCGCCGGAATCGTTGCTACCCACGTGTGGTGAAACGGCGGGTGAGTAAGCGGCTCAAGAAAAAGGCCCGCAATTGGGGACGGCCGCAACCCACGAAACCCTTTGCCGACTCCAAGCTGATCGCTCAACTCATGGGCGTTGGGCCGTAGGCTTGGTGACACAATGCTCACCAGTGGAGTGAACAAATTTGCCAACAACTTTTGCGACGCTCATTCCCCGTGTTCAAGAACAAACATTTCGTGTTCGACGTTCATCGTGTTGTCGGTTAGCATGTTGCTGCTTGATTGGAACTAGGCTGATTTTTTCACAAGAGGATTGACCATGTTGATGCGACGTTGTTTCGCTATCGTTGCCGTATTGGCGACGGTGACACTCGCCACGCAGGCGCAAGAAAAGCCGTCACTCGACGGCAGTTGGCTGCTGTCGTATGGCGGCTTGCCAGTCACGCAGCAGCGACTTGGGATTCTGAAAATCGAGACCGAAGACGGGAAGCCAACTGTCAACGTGGTGGCGGGTAGCCCCCAAAAAGGCGCAACACCGCCGACCTTCTCGGATTTGAAAATCGACGGCGCTAAGATCAGTTTCAAAATCGGACTCGGGCCGAACAAGTTCACGTTTGAGGGGACAATTGACCCGAAGAACCCGAAAAAAATCCTTGGTAGTTTCGGCGACAACGACCGTGTTTTCCGCGCCGCGTTAGAAACAACCGAGTTGAAGAAACTCGAACAAAAGGACATGTTCTTCTCCGAGACACCCTCGCCGACAATGGCCGAAATTAACGACCTCCGCAGAGCATCGAACGCGGCTCGCGCCAAAGCCCGGCAGGAAGACGATAGCGATGAAAAAGCGAAGCTCTTGAAGGAAGCGGCCGACCTGCAAAAGGTGTCCGACGAGAAAACACCCGCTCTCTACAAGGAGCTGGTGAAAGAAACCGATAGCCCCTTCGCCCTGACCGCTGCGGAAGCTCTGTTAGCGCAAGCCACCAAGATTAAAGCCAATGCAGACGATGTCGCAACATGGGCCAAGATGATCGAAGCGGATAGCAAGAAGTACGGTGCCCGGATTGAGCAAACCGGCATCGCAAAGCTTGCTTCCACAATTGCGAGTCAAGACGGCTTCGCCGACATTGCGATGACCTACGCCGAGCTCGCCGCCAAGATGCCGAACATGACCTCGAAGAACCGCGTCGGCACGCTGAAAGTTCTCGCCATGCTCCAAACGAAATCCGGCAAGACGGAACTCGCCCAGAAGACTGAAACCGAAATCGCCAAGCTCGATGAGCAACTCGACACCGAGTACAACGCAACCGTGCCACCGTTCAAGCCGAAGAAGTATGAAGGCCGCACCGACAAGTCCGCCAACAAAGTCGCCGTGATGGAACTGTTCACTGGCACCCAGTGCCCACCTTGCGTCGCCGCCGACGTCGGCTACGATGGTTTGATTAAGTCGTACAAACCCCAAGATGTCATCCTGATACAGTACCACCTGCACATCCCCGGCCCTGACCCGCTGACCAACGCCGACTCCGTGGCCCGCAGCGAGTATTACAACAAGGTCGCTAAGGGGGCGATCGGCGGCACGCCTTCAACGCTGTTCAACGGGAAGTCCCTGGCCGGCGGCGGCGGCGGGATGGCGAATTCGGAAAAGAAGTTTAATGAGTACAGCGAAATCCTGAACGAGAAGCTCGAAGAATCCACCGACATTAAACTGGCTGGCAGCCTGAAACGGGCCGACGATGCGCTGACCGTGACCGTGGACGTGACCGGCATGAAAGAGCCAAAAGACACGCTGAAGTTGCGGCTACTCTTGCTCGAAGACAACATCCGCTACGTCGGCAGCAACGGCGTTCGCTTCCATCACCACGTGGTGCGATCACTGCTGGGCACCGGCACCGGCATCGCGGTCAAGGACATGAAGGACGGCAAGCATATCGCCACGCAAAGCGTCAAAGCCCTGCAAGCCGACCTCAAGAAGTACCTCGACGACTACAACGCAACTTCGCCCTTCCCGTACCCCGACCGCCCGCTGGCGCTCAAGGGCTTGACGGTCGTCGCCATCATTCAAGATGACGCCACCGGCGAGATCCTCCAAGCGATCCAACTCGAAGCCGGCGGGGCGTAAACAACCGCCGTCTTTTCAGGGCCGAGACCGATATACCGTTTCGGCCCTCATCAAAAGGTTTACTCATGCTCACGCAACGATATTTCGTCATCGTGGCCTTTTTGATCACGACGATGTTGACGGCTAACGCAAAAGAAAAGCCGACTGCCGATGGCACATGGCTGATTCAGTGCGGCTATTCGTGTACACATTATCGGTACATGGGTGCGATGAAATTCGAGTCAAAAGACGGTAAGCCGACCCTCAGTTATGTTGCCGACGCCAATGACATCTCCACGCCACTCACGTTCACCAATGTCGAAATCGTCGGCACCATGATTCGCTTCCAGATGAAGAAAGAATCCCAAGACTTCTCGTTTGAAGGCACACTCGATCCGAAGAACCCGAAACGAATCTATGGTAACTTTACCGAGAAGAATGATCGTGTCTGGTCTACGATTTTGGAAAAGACTCACCTCGAAAAAATCGACGAACAAGACACCCGATTTGAGGTGAAAGTTCCGCCGGTCTTAGAAGAACTGCGTCAACTCGAACAAGCTTGGACGGATGCCCGCCGCAAAGCGGACGCCGAACCAAACGAGGTAAAAAGAGCAAAATTGCATCAAGAAAACAAAGACAGCTTGCAGCAATTAACCATCAAAACAGACGCCGCTTACAGGGAAGCCGTGAAACTCCTCGACAACCCCTACTCGATTAGCGCGGCGAAAGTCCTCCTCATGCGGGCAGTCCGTATCCACGCCACGCCGCAAGAAGTTGCGGGGTGGGCCAAGATGGTAACCGATGACAACAAGAAGTTCGGCGCGCGGTATGAACAGTCCTGTCTCGCCGCACTCGCCTCGGAGATCGTGTGGCAAAATGGCTTCGCCGACATCGCCATGCCTTATGCCGAACGCGCCGTACTTGTCCCGAACATGGGGGCGGAGAAACGGATGGAGGCGCTCAAAGTCCTCGCCAAGGTACAAAAGCTATTGAGTAAGACGGATTTGTTGAAACGGACACAGGCCGAAATCGCTAAACTCGATGACTCAATTGACGCCGAGTACCTAGCCAACGAAATGCCGTTCACGCCAAGTCCCTACCTCGGTCGAACCGCTAAATCGGCAAACCGAGTGGCGGTGATGGAGCAATTCGTTGGTGCCCAAAGCCACTATTGCCGGGACGCGGAAGTGGCGTTTCACGGCCTACTGAAGTCCTACAAACCGCGCGATGTCGTTCTGATTCAGTACCACTTACACATTGAAGGCCCTGACCCGCTCACCAACACGGATTCGATTGACCGCAATGAGTATTATGCTCAATTGACCCCTGGTTTTACTCGTGGCGTGAATTCGGCATTGTATAACGGAGTGCAGAAGTCATTACCGAACGTGCCGAACATGAATGGGTTAGGAGAGCCAGAAAAGTGGTACAAACAATTCGGCAGCATTCTGAACACCATCCTCGAAGAGTCGATCGACATCAAGCTGACCGGCGACATGAAGCGGTTCGATGACAAGTTGTCCGTGACAGTAGTTGTCGATACGACTGGCGCAATTGGCCTGACAGATAGCGTGAAGCTACGGTTGATCGTGGTCGAGGACACCGTTCGACACGTTGGTTTGAACGGCATTCGCTTTCATCATCACGTGGCCCGTTCGTTGCTCGGCACCGGCAAAGGAATCAGTGTTAAGGATTTGAAAGATGGCAAGTATACGCTCACCCAAAGTGTCAAAACTCTGGAAGCCGATTTGAATAAATACCTCAACGAGTACAACGCCAAACGACCCTTTCCTGGTGGCCTAAGTCGCCTCTCGGCGTTGAAGGGTTTGAAGGTCATTGCCATTATTCAAGATGACTCCAGTGGCGAAATCCTGCAAGCGATCCAGTTTGGAATCGGTGCCGCATAAGTATTTGGCCTACCAACAACGCGCCACGAGGGAAGCACCAGTGCTTCCCTCGTGGCGGTTCGATTTAGTCGCGGCGTGGGCCACGGTCGTCGCGTCGTGGGCCACGGTCGTCGCGGCGGGGGCCTCGATCGTCGTCGCTGCGGGGGGGTGGGCCGGCGAGGACTTCACCTTCGGCTGGTGGTGGAAGCAGGGCCTTGCGGGACAGCTTCACGCGGTCCTGGTCGTCGATGCCGATCACCTTCACTTTGATGCGGTCGCCGACTTTCACCACGTCATCGACGCGGCCTACGTAGGCGTAGTCGAGTTCGCTGATGTGGCACAACCCGTCGCGGCCGGGGGTGATCTCCACGAACGCGCCGAACTCCTTAATCGACGTGACTTTGCCTTCGTACTCGTTGCCCACTTTGATCTCTTGGCACAGCACTTCGATGCGGCGTTTCGCTTCTTCGGCCCCGGCGGATTCGCTGTGGGCGATGTTCACCGTGCCGTCGTCGGACACGTCGAGTTTCGCGCCGGTTTCGTCTTGAATCGCGCGGATCATCTTGCCACCTGGCCCGATGAGCAAGCCGATCTTCTCGGGGTTGATCTTCACTTGCAACAGCCGTGGGGCGCGGTCGCTGATGGCCTTGCGGGGTGCGCGTAGGGTCAGCAACATGTTGCGCAGAATTTCCCGGCGGGCGATGCGGGCTTGTTCGAGCGCGGCGCGAATGATTTCGTCCGTGATGCCGTCGAGTTTGATGTCGAGTTGAATGCCGGTAATGCCGTTCTGGGTGCCCGCGATCTTGAAGTCCATGTCGCCGTAGTGGTCTTCGTCGCCCTGAATGTCCGTGAGCAACACGTAACTGTCGCCCTTGGTCACGAGGCCGATGCTGATGCCCGCAACGGGTTGCTTGATCGGCACGCCCGCGTCCATGAGGGCGAGCGTCCCGCCGCACACGGAGGCCATACTGGACGAGCCGTTCGATTCCAGAATTTCGGAGACGAGGCGGATCGTGTACGGGAACTTGTTGGCGGGCGGAATGACGGCTTTTAGCGACCGTTCGGCCAACATGCCGTGGCCGATTTCGCGGCGACCGGGGCCACGGATCGGCTTGCACTCGCCGACGCTGAACGACGGGAAGTTGTAATCGAGCATGAACTTCTTGGCGAACTCGTCTTGCAAGCCATCGACCTTTTGTTCGTCCTGCCCGGTCCCGAGCGTGACGACGACGAGGGCTTGGGTTTCGCCGCGTTGGAACACCGCCGAGCCGTGGGTGCGTGGCAACAAGTTCACGTCACACGAAATCGGTCGGACCAAGTCGAGCGGGCGGCCGTCGATGCGGGTGCCGGTCATGGTAATTTCTTGGAAGATGCGTTCCTTCAGCGTCGAGAACGCCGCCGAGATTTGCTCCGGCGTGGCCTTCGGCGTTTGGCCTTCGGGAACCGCGTAGTCTTTTTTGATGTGGTCCTTGAGTTCGCTGAGCGCGGCGTAGCGGGCGAGCTTGCCTTCGGTGACGTAGCGCTTGCGGAACTCTTCGCCGTACTTCTTGTGCAGTTCGTCGATGATCGGGTCGGGTTCGGGGTTGGCCGGCAACTTCTTCTCGCCTAGCCCGCACTTGGTGCGAAGTTCTTCAATGGCGTCAATGATGATGAGGATCTGGTGGTGGGCAAACGTCACGGCATCGGCCACGACATCTTCGGGGAGTTCGCGGGCAAAGCCTTCGATCATGCACACGGCGTCGCGGGTGGCTGCTACGATGAGGTCGAGGTCGCTTTCTTCCATTTGGGTGTGCGTCGGCAAAACCACGAATTGGCCGTCCACCCGACCGACACGCACCGCACCGATCGGCTTGGTGAACGGGATCGGCGAAATGTGCAAGCTCGCGCTGGCGCCGATAATGGCGAGTACGTCCGGGTCGTTTTCCTTGTCAAACGAGAGGACCATCGCCTGGACTTGAACTTCGTTGACGTAGCCGACGGGGAACAGCGGGCGGATGGGCCGGTCGATGAGGCGGGACGTTAATGTTTCTTTCGTACTGGGTCGGGTTTCACGCTTGATGAACCCGCCGGGGAACTTGCCCGCCGCGTACACTTTTTCCCGATAGTCCGCCGTGAGGGGGAAGAAGTCGCGGCCGGGGATGGCATTCCCTTCGACAGCCGCAACCAAAACAACGGTTTCGCCGTACTGAACCGTCACCGCCCCGTGGGCTTGCTTGGCGAGTTTGCCGGTTTCGAGAACAAGCGGGACGTGACCGATTTGACATTCGACGCGAGTAACTGCCACTGTGTGTAACCCTTTCGCATGAGACAGGTGCGACAAGGTGCGACAGACCAATCAGAGAAGGGAGTTCAAGACCGTTGCGTATGGGGTAAGAAATCCTGCCGACTCGACTACTCAAACTAAGGGCCGACATCCTGTCTGTTCGGTTCACCTGTCAATCCTCCGTCACCACAACAATGACGAAATGCACAGACGTAACCCAGAAACGGTCAGAACGCCGAGTTGGGAACCCCAACCCAGCGTTGCGATGGTTTTGATCGTGCCAAAATCGGGCCGGAAATTATTTCCGCAGGCCGAGCTTTTGGATGACTGTCAAGTACCGCTCCCGGTCAGTTTCCCGGAGGTACTTCAGCAAGTCGGACCGCTGGCTGACCATCTTGAGCAGGCCGCGCCGGCTCGAGAAGTCTTTTTTGTGCGTGCGCATGTGATCGGTCATATAAATGATCCGATTCGTGAGCAGCGCAATCTGAACCTCAGGCGAGCCGGTATCGTTATCCGCCCGCTTGAATGTCTGGATTAGCTCAGTCTTCCGGTCCTTCGTGATCGCCATCGTGCCGTTCCTCACCCGTTCCAAACCCATTGTGTCCGTGAACTCTGTCCTCCGCCGCTGTCACACTCCTGCCAACGGACGTTTTGACACTTTACAGATTCCAGTAGTGTAGCGGTCCGGTGCAGGAAGGCAAGGGACAAACCGGGAACCTGTGCTCGCGGTTTGCACTGCCACACTTACGCGGAGGTACCAACCCGGCGGCGGAACCAGCCGACGACGCCCACCATCGGCAAGCCCGTCAGAGCGAGCAACATGCCGGCGGGGACTGGTACTGCGTTCGCCGGAGCCGTGATGACCCGTAGTTGGTCGAGCTGGCTGCCGACAGCCCAGTTCAGGGTTAGCGTCTTCCGGTCGGCGCTGATGAACACTGTGTCGTTCCCTTCCAGTTGACGGCTGCCAGCCCCCGAGCCAGTTGGGTAAGTAACCAAGCCGTGGCCAAAGGTTGGGTCCGTCGAGTCCAGGTCATTTCGTGAGTAAATCAGCCCGGTGATCGCGGTGCTGAAGGTGATCGTCGCCGACAATGAGGTGTTGTTGATGTCGAAGTGGACGAACGCGCTATCGTAATTTCCAGTAGGAAGCATACCGCCCGAACCACCTTTGCCATCGGTGAACCCGCTCGGCAGAGTGTTGACCAGGGTGTCCACGTTGACGCCTCCGCCGGCTACCCTCATCTTTTCGTCGAACGCGATGGCCTGTTGCGTCGCGTTATCGTTGAGGTCCAGACCGGACGGGTTGCCAACGAGGGTCAGCCCCCCGGTCACGCCGGTGATGAACCCAGCCTGAGCGTTTGTGTGCGTCGCCATCAGGGCGAAAATCCCCAAGGCTGCCGTGATCAATAATCGTGCAATCTTCGCTTTCAACATGACCAATTCCCTGAAAAAAATGTGGCCCAAAGCAGTCCAGTTCGAGAATCAACCGAGGGGTGAGTGACGACTCATGGTCACTCGAACTCGATTTCTGCCGTGGTGGTGGGACGAGGTTGACAACCAATTTCATCAACTCCGC
>JAYSXU010000942.1:0-20838 GCA_043716965.1 Fimbriiglobus sp. | reverse complement strand
GTATAGTCCATCTGGACTAGTTGTCAACCCGTTCTCACAATTTGGTAGTGCCCAGCATCGTGGGACAGTAAACGCTCTCGAAATCTGCAAGCTGTTTGCAATTCAAGACTTACGACTGTAACAATCCCGCCGATTCGGTCACTAATCACAATTTCAACCCATAAGACGAGATACATATTGAACGAAGTTTCTTCGTAAATTCGCCGCCCAAATTGATCCTCGACCTGCTTACCCACCGCTGAGTAGCCTTGCCATTGGGCGGGTGACTTCAATGTTCTCGAAGATGATCTTCAGCACCACGGTGAGCGGCACGGCCAGGAACATTCCAGGTAGGCCCCACAGCAAGCCCCACATCGACAGTGCCGCGAGGATCACGAGGGGGCTGATGCCGACGGCGCGGCCGATGATCGTCGGCTCGATTAGCGATGCGACCGCGACGTGACAGGCGAGCAACAGCACCGCGACCGAGATCGGCTTGTAGCCGAGTTCGTGCTGCAAGAACGCGAACGCGACGGGCAGCGAATAGGCCATGACGCTCCCGAGGTACGGGATGAAGTTGCACAGGAACGTGAGGATCGCCCACAGCAACGCGAACTTCACGCCGAAGACCATGAGCACGACCCAGACCGGCAACGCGAGCATAAAACTGGCGAACACCTTCGCCTTCAAGTAGCTGATAATCGCGGAGTTGATCCGCCCCGCGATGTTCAGGATATTCTCCGCCTGTTCGTCCGGGTACGCCTTGCGGACGCGCTCCGGGAAGCGGGCGGATTCCAGCAGCAGGAACAACAGGTACAGTCCCGCCGTCGCCGCTTCGAGCAACACCCCTGCGGCCACGTTCACGCCCCGCACCGTGCTTTCGGTCACGAGGTCGCCGACCTGGTCCTCGATCGACTTTCCTTCCAGGATCCGGTTGGCCAACATGGGAATGTATTGTTGAACCATGTCCTTGAAGTTGCGGGCGATTGTGATTGCGGATTCCCGCAGAGCCGGCAAATCGTCTTTCAAACCCAACAGACTGCTGTACACTGCTAGCGACAACCCCACGAGTATTAGGGTCGTCAGCCCGGCCAATAACCCAATGGCAATGGGCGCCGACAGGTTCCGATTCAGCCGCCGGTAATACGGCATCAGCACGTACCCTAAAAACGCCGCCAACAACAGTGGCCGTAACACCATTGCCAGTTGCCCCAGCACCCACCACGACCCGGCCACGATCATCACCCAGTACGCCGCCACACGTAACGTGTCCGTGTTGGCCCAATGGGATCGCGGTAACGACTCGGTCACATCAACACTCATGAGCGCTACCTGCGGGAACCGTGCGGGGTTAGAAGTTGTTGTAGTGGAACGGGAATACACCGAGCGATCGGCACGCGGAACTTGGCAGCGAACGTATGGGTAATCTGTAATGCCGCACGTCCGGAACCGTGGCTTGGCAGAAGCGAACGTTGCCCGCTTTGCAGGCAAACCCGTGGCGTGAAGACCGCGTGAACGGCGGTTTTAATCCTTTCCCAGCAACGACTTATATTCGATCATAAAACTTTCACGCGAGTGGTGCCAAGTTTGCTCTAGGATTGGTAATGTCAGGATGACGTTGCTGCCCTCCTAGTGATAGCGATGGCTGATGCCATTGCTGTTGTTGACCGAACGGAACTCCCACCGTTTTCACGCGATCGCCGGCTAGTTGGCGCCTTCAATAGTGAAGTGACAGCGAGTCAGGTTTCGCTGAACCCGATGCTCCGGACCTTGCCCCGCAACTGGTGCGGGACACTCCCTTGGTCCGACCCACTCTTGTGATTGTTGTACCGCTCGTGGCCCTAAGTCCCGAGTCGGGTGCCGCACGGATTTTGAGGTCGAACAATGCTCCGTTTTCAAACCCGTTGGTTGGCTTACCCCGCCGTGTTGCTTGTTGCGTTCGGGATTTATTTCATGAACCCCGAACAATCGGCCCATGCCGACGGCCTGTACGATATGACCTTGGAATGCGACGATGAGGAGTTGAATCAGCAACGCATCTGTCTCGAAGCGCGTCAAAAAATTGTTGTGGAACGCATGGCTTTCAAGGACGCGCTCCTGACGGAATTGGTCGAAGGGCGGGCCACGTTAAAACAAGTTGCCGGGGAGTTTCTCCGCGTCAACCGGACGGAAGAATGCTGCATCAACAGTATCCGCCAGCATTTCGCGGGGAATTCGGATGAAGAGAAGTGCGCGCGGAATGTGATTCAACACGCGATGTTTCGGGAATTGACCGAGGCCAAAAAAGCCACCGTCCACGCCCGACTTGAGTGCGAACTCCACGCGATGTACAACCAACCCGGCGTCGCCCAGTAGGCGAGGTGCCTAGGCGACGGGGGAACCGACATCGGGGCTAAGCAACCCATCCGAGCCACGACCGTTAGGGAGTGGCCACACCTCTCGCCCGCGCTACGCAACCCTGTTGGTAACACGACGCGCGACCCTGGCCGGTTGGGCCACTCCGTAACCGTCGTGGCTCGGACGATCACAACGCTTCGACCGCGACCGCCCCGAACTCTGTACCAGACCACCTTACGTCTTCCAGCGCGTGCCGGACCAGAACGCCTTCGAGAGCGAGATGGCAAAGTATTCGGGGCTGGTGACGATCACGTATTCGATGAAGCTCTGTTGACCGCCCGCTTGCAGATAGCTGATGAATGCCCGCACGGGGGCAAAGGGGTCGCTGCCGGGGGGGTTGGGGACGACGGTGTAGTTGCTCGGTGTGTTCTCGTACCGCAACAGGTACTCGAAAAACCAGGCGCGGGTTAAGTGGTAGTAGTACTCGTCAACGGTCAGCAGGAAGGTGGGTAGCGCGGATCGCACGTCGGGTCGCGTGCGCCAGTAGACCAACGCCGCCTGATCCGGAGTGCGGCCAACCCCGAGAACGTCCGCGTACACGGCGTAGATCAACCCGTCGGTCGTGCCGCCGGCGAAGTTGTAATACTCCTGGCTGCTCATCAGGCCGGCAATGATAACCTCCCGTCGGTCGCCGTTCACGAGGCGTGTGACGTGGGGCGCAATTTCGGCGGCGGTCGGGTTCCCGGCCCGGTGGAGGTAGGTCCGGTACCAACCAGTGACCAACATGTTGTTGCGTTCGGTCGAGTTGAGCACGATGGTGGCGATGGTCTCCAACGACATCCCGGTTTCGCGTTGTTGTAGCCAGTAGATGGCGTCCGACGCACTGAGTGGCCGCTTCAACACGTCCTTGTAAATGGCCCGCAACCACGTGCCGTCCGTCGTGGTCGTGAGGTAGTCGCTGGTCGTGTTCTCCATGCCTTGGGTCATCAGGCGGCGTAACACCGTTTCCTCAGTCACGCCGCGCCGGAGGTCGAAGGCCGCCGCGAAGAGGCTGTCGGCGGGCGCGGTTGCGGTGCCACCGAATCGGTAGGTGGTGTACCACTGTTGAACCAGGTTTTGGGTGTATTCCTTAGACAGCAAGAAGCCGATCGCCACTTGCGGTCGGGTCAGTTGCCCCGCGTTTAGGGCGTTCGCCCAGCCGGCGATTTCGCCCGCACTCGGCGTCCGGCCCAGCACTCGTTGGTACAGGTAGGTCGTCCAGGTGGAGTTCGTCGCCGAGTTCGGGCCGGTGGGTCCGGACTTGTTGAACGCCTCTTGTGAGCCGAGGACGTTGGAGACCCCGGCCGCGAACGTGTTGCCCTGGGTCAGGAAGTTCAGCCACGTGTCCAGACCGCCTTGGTCCGCCGTGCGGTCCAAGAACCGCGTGTACCAACTGCGGATTTCCCGGTAGCGGCCTTCGACACTTCCGATGATTCCTTGCGTCGGGGCATCGAGTCCGGGGGCATGACGGATTGTCTTGCCCCAATCGGTAATCAGCCCTCGCGCTCCGACCGCATCACGGCCGAGGTAGGTGGCCAACTTCGTTAGGTAGTTCGTGGCGAACGTGTTCGAGCGTAGAACAATATCCCCCGTCGCGTCCCCCCGTGAGGCGACCCAGGCTGGAGCAATTGTAGACGCCGGGACATCAAAGAAGCGCAAGGCACTCGGGCCTTTCGGCGGTCCCCCGACCACCCCGTTCGCCATGATGGCGAGTTGGAGCGTGCCGTCGCCCTTGAAGTTGCCGATCGCGGGGGAGTTCAAGTAAATCCGTTCAAACCCGTTTTCGACGAAGCTGTTCCAAGTGTTGGCGCCGGTCAGCCCGTTAAAGGCCCGAACTTGGGAATACGTGAGTTGAATCACGTCCAGGCGACCGTCGCCGTCAATGTCCGCGACGATTGGTGCCGCGAAAAGTGGCGTGTCGAACGCCTGGACCTTCCAGAGCAAACTCCCGTTGGCTTTGATCGCGTGGATCTGGCCGGAATAATCCCCGACGATGATTTCCGGAATGCCGTCGCCGTCCAGGTCGGCTACAGCGGGGGGAGACGGCGTGCGAAAGTTTCCGGTATTCGGACCCGTGATGTACGGCCACCCCGGTAAGTCGTTGCCGTTGGAATCCAGCCCGTTCACCTCGTTACCGGGAAACGGCACGCCGTTCAAATTGACGAAGTTGATCCCCGTCCCCGCGAAGATTTCGAGCTTGCCGTCGCCGTTGATGTCAACCAGGACGGGGGAGGATTGGCCGATCTGGCCGACGTGCTTCGTCCACTTGCGGCGCCCCTCGCCGGACAACGCGACGATATTACCACCGGCATCGTAGGCCGCGTTCTGGCTCGCGTCTCCCGACATCACAACATCGTTGCGGCCGTCCCGGTCAATGTCGCCGATGGCCACTCCGGAAAGCACCGTGTCATCGTCGGAAAAACGCCACATCACCGAGCCGTCCGCCCGGAGCGCGGTCACGTTGTGGTTGAAGGAGGTTGCAACAATCTCCGGGATGCCGTCGCCGTCGAGATCCCCGGCAGCCAGGTGACCGTAAATCTGGTTCGATAGGTTCGCTTGGGGGTCAAGATTGTCCGGCACATCCACCGTTGCGGGCCACCCCGGCAGCTTCGCGCCGGTACTCGCGTTCCAGGCGAACACCCGGCCGTCCAAGCCCCCGACGAAAATCGCCTTACCCCCAGGCAACGACACGACCAACGGCGTGGTGTGCAGTTCCGGGGCACCGACTCCGGTGTCGTAAGTTCGCAACAGCGTGAAGACGGGGTTCGCAACGGTCCCGCCGCCCCACTTGTACGCCGCGACTTTGCGGTCCCCCGTTACAGTAATTAGTTCCTCTCCCGCGACGCCGTCCACGTCGGCGAACACCGGCGAGGGCGTGAACGAGTTGCCGTCGCTGTAATCCCAGGTGCTGTTGGCGCCGCTCAACGTGATCGGGGTGGCGACGTTGCCCAACAGTGTGGGCAAGGCGGGCACGATCCGGTCGTCAAGTTGTTCTAGGGCGAGGGACTGTCGGGGTCGGGCTTTCGTGGTGACTGGCATGGGATCCCGGAGCAGATGCGTTGAGTAAGAACAACCGTTAAAACTATAACAACCGAACCGACGTAGTCAACCAGCTAATAAGAAGCAGGGCGGATTGTGTTCCGAACACGCTCCGCCCTGCTCGTTTCTAAATACCAATCTGGGCAGACGCTACTCGATCAGCGTCACTTGCACGCCGCTTTGGAAAATGCGTTCCAAGCACGTGCGCAGGGAATCAATCCGGCCTTGGTAAGGTCCGGTAATGATCTGCGCGGGTGGAATACCGGTGTCCGATGCTGCCGACGTGCCACCGTGCTGCTGAACGTTCAACAAGAACGCCCGGGCTTGCGGTTGAAAGGTAGCAGTTGGCGTCGAGAACAAATCCCCGAAGCCGATGGCATAGACTTTGGCCGGGCTACTCGGCGTAGAAAGGCCACTGGTTCCCGTCGTGACCGTGGCCATTGGGGCCACGATTTGGTCCACCACTGCCAACGCGGGATTTATCGCAGCGGCGGCTCCGTTCCCAGGACTCCCGGCAGAAGCGGTGGTGACATTATAGTAAGAGTTGTAACCAGCCGCGACCAAGGCGAGAGTACTGTAGGAGTTCGGCACCCCGTCGGTTTCAAAGATCACAATCTTCGACGCGCCGCGCCTGCCGTGACGGGTGGCGGTCTGGTTCGCCCACGGAGACGGTGGCAAGGCCCGAAGCGGAGACGGTCCCGGAGTCAGAATGTTATACCCCATCGCCAGGCCCGTGTTGGGGTCCGTGCCGCCTTGAGCATTCGGAATGTTTGAACTGCCGCGATAGCCCATGCCGGCAGTAAAAGCGCGGAATTCTTTCGTCGGGTCGAAAACGTCACCTGGCGCGTCGATCATCGTCTGGGGGTAGAACAACGCCGCTTTCAACATCCCCCACTCCTGGCCGAGTGCGACCGAGACGTAGCCGTAGGATCCGTAGCTGAAATAGGCCATCCCCACGGAGTCGTTGGGGTGGTTGTTGCGAATGTCGTCCAGGGTGGAGTTCATACCGGCTTTCAGTTGCCAGGTTTGCGTCTCGTGCGTGGTGCCGGCCCAGGCATTGCTAGTACCAACAGCTAGGAAACCCATCATGCTTGTCGGCCCGAACCAGAACTGCGCCCGGGGACGGCTGGGGTTGTCCAGATAGTGCATGTACGGAGCGGGGTCGGCGGCATAAGTTACGGCAGTACCGTCGAGGTCATACGGCGCCGTGGGATTGTTCTGGTAGATCCCAGGCGTCGAGCCTTCCGGCCAACCGTTGGTCTCGGCAATGGTGATCTGGGTGCCCCGGAGAACAAAGTCGATGTAGTTCTTCCAGAACTGTTTGTCCGTTTTTTCATCCGTCGAACCGACTGCGGTATTCACATCATTTGGGATCGAGGAATAGTACAAGATGCGACCGGCTCGTAGGTTCGGTGGCAGCGCCATTGGCGGCGTTTTAAGCCATTGCAGGACAGCGGAGTAATTGATGGTCCCACCAAGCACCGTGTTGCCGTTGCCATTCGTGAGGAGCACTTCGTTGATGCTATCAGTCGTGCCGGCAGTGTTGCCAGTGTTGTTGTCGCCTGTCACCGTGAGTGGCGTGGTGTCTGGTCGTAAGAAGAACCGCCGGCGCCAATCGGTCGTGGCGGATCGCGGGTCAGGCGGCCAGGTGTAGAACGTCTTGCCCCAGTAGCCTGGCCCCATCGAGTAGCCCTGGAAACTGCTACCCTTTCGCAAAATGGGTCGCCACGTCGCTTTAATTGTGGAGATGTTGTTGTTCGTGTTTTTGGCCGGACCTTCGTGGCGCCAGAGGCTTGCCGAGATGTCGTAATCCCAGCGCGGATCCCAGTCAGTCGGGCGATTGGCAACATAGTCCGCAACGTCCAGGTCGTACCCGTAGCGTTCCCAGGTCGCATCGCGGAAGTTTGTCCAGTCTCGGGTTGAACCCTGAGCCGCTTTGGGTGCGATCCCGGCAAACGTGTTCACCGTACCTGTGGTCGCTGGGACTGTCGCGGTCGCCGTGGTTGATGGTGTGAGTGCGCCACCCGTGTAGTTGATCCAGCCGAGGTAGTCGGCCAAGTTCGCGGCGGCACCCGTTGCTAATGTGGGATCCCAACTGGCGGTGCGGTTGGCAGCCACTTGCTCCGCGCCCTTTTTCCGGGGTAACCGATCGCCGAGGTAACCGACGTGCGATTGATCTTCAAACGTCTCGGGTGTGGGGTAAACCACGTAGGTTGATGCCGTGTTGGTATATGACCAGCCGCTGTAATCGTAGGTCGGAGCGATGTAATTGTCCGGATCACCGGCTGAACCTGGCGCCGGATCCCAGTGGTGAAATCCGCGGGGCAATGGTGTCGCTGGAGCCACAGCCGCCATGTTCGGGGCAATCACGGTTTGTGTGACAGTTGGATTACTGAGATTGCTCGGGTCGTACATGAAGTCTTTGACACTGGCCGGGCCGCCGGCGGTCACCACGGTGTAATTGCTCGGCGCGTACAGTTCACCGGAGCTGGCGACGAATCCGGTCGAGGTGAAAAACGGATTGTGCCGCCCCGAGGGGCTACCGCCGCCGTTGGTTCCCGTGTTCGGGTTGTTGGCTAGGTAGGTGGTGTACCGTTGGTAGTGGCCCATTTGCGGGTAGATCGGGTCCGCGCTCAGATAGGCGCCGTTCGCCTGGGTCTGGGAACCGAACCGCATGGAGCCGGTCAAGTCCATCACCACGGCAAGATCGCGTGGCCTGTGAACCGCCACCGCACGGGCACCCGTGCTTAAGCTCACCGGGCCAGTGCCATTGCTCAAATTGATGACGTTGCCGAAGAACATCGGTTGATTCGTCTGAACGGTGACCTCGGTCGCGGTCCAGGATCGACCTGCGGGAAGACTACCGGGATAGGTCACGGCAAACTGCTGCGCGACCGGGTCGTAGTCATACATCCCGTAGCGAATGCTTTGAATGTTGGCGGCCGTGAAGTTCGTTGCCAAGTTCACGTTGTTACCGATCTCGTACTGGGCGGCCGTCAAGGCATTCGATTGATTGTTGTTGACACTCGTTGGCTTGTTGTCCAAGTTTCGCGTGGAAACCAACGCCGCCGAGTCGGCAGCGTTTTGACACTGGGTCCGGCTGACGACCAAAATTCCCAGGTCGATGGACAGCGCAACGAACGAAAAGAGGCCAATGATTAGCAACGCCAACATTGGCGCAATTGAGCCGGACCGACGAAACCGAGGCATACGATGGGTCGTCATGACGAGTCCCGATAAAGGTGAGCGGAAACACAATAAATAATGACGTTGAACGAAACCGCGGGTATCAGCCGTGCGTGCCAGTGGCCTGTCACGGTGTTACCCTTCACTGCCCATTAAGCAGACCGTGTTGACGGGGATCGGGTTTCCCATCATCAAGAAGGTCGGCAAGATCGGGTTGTAATACCCCACGATTTGAATGCCGATTCGCTCCGTGAACGCCGCGTTGTTCCACGTCCCGGTTGCCGCCGATTGCAACTTCGGCTTAATCACGACGGGATCGTTGAAGAGCAAGTTGGTGTCCGCCGGGAACACCCGCACCTGGAAACTACCAATGGCGTTGTTCGTGCCCGCTGTCCGGTCTACCAAGTAAGTTTCGAGAAACGGCACGTTGAACATGGGTCGGTTCGGGTCGAACGCCGTCTCGAACGCTAGCGCCGGTCCGGTGTGTACTGTGAACGGCTGGGCCGACGAATTCCCTGCCGACACCACGGCGTAGCGTGCGGCATCACGGGCCGCGTTGGTGCTGATTTGCAGGATGAAGATGTAGCGGCAGTATTCAAAAATGCCGAACAAGAACAGCAAGAAGATTTGCAGCACGATTGCCACTTCGACGAGTGTGGTCCCGCGACGGCGAGTCGAACGTTTCGGCATATGAAGCTGCATGGCGTGTCTCCGGGGAGTGATCGAATTACCAGGCCGGGATGGTCGTGTTCACTTGAAACGGGTCGTCCACCATCATCCGCCATTCGACCGTGTATTCGATCGTGGCCGGGTTCACGAGGCCGAACTCCAGCCACCGCACTTTGGGGAACGGAATCGAAACGTGGACGATAAACCGTTGATTTTTCACGCCTTGCTTGGGGTCGGTGGCGCCCGCGATTGCCGTCGGCGGCGAATCGACGAACTGGAAATCGACCGTAACATCCGCCCAGGTCAGGTTCGTTAGCCCGGCCCCGGCCAGTGACTGGACCACGGCGGCCTTAACGTTCGGCTTGAACGTGGGGTTTGACAGCGGAGCGATTTGCCAGTCGATGTCGATGTAGGCCCCGGTTTGACTGATCGTGTGGCCTTGGCTGGCAAGGCGGGCGCCTTCCCTGGCCGCATTGCTAACGATCTGCTGGACCTGGATCGCGCGGCCCATTTCCCAAATACCGAGCATGAGCGGAAAAACAATTGCCGTCATGACGATGGCAAATTCCGCGATCGCTGCCCCAGGGCGGCGAAACCGATTGTGTGGCCGGCGGATCATGTTTGACCTCACCCTTCTCGACGAAAGAGCAATGAAAATACCCGGAGGCTGTAACGCTCCGCACAAATCTAGAACACAGAGTTCGGAATGGGGAATTTTGACCCGGAAATGCGGATTCGGCTGTCGGAAGTTTCGACACGCTGGGCAAAAATCGTGTTCTACATTAACGTGTGATTCCACGACGGCACCCCGCACGTCGTGCCCTTTCCAACCGGCACAAGGCCCCGGCACCCATGCCGACGCCCGCAACACTCCGCGATTTGGTCAAAATTATCCACGGCAGCCGTCTCATTGACGAAGCCAAGTTGGTGAGCTTTTTACGTACCTTGCGGGACGCCAAAGTCGGGCGGGTGACGCAAGCCGATTTGTTGTCGCGGCTAGTGACCGCCGGTCACCTCACGCCGTTTCAAGCGGGTCAACTGGCGGTGGGGAAGTGGCGCGGCCTGGTCATCGGGTCGTACCGATTGCAAACCAAAATCGGCAGCGGCGGAATGGGCCAAGTCTATCTCGCTCATCACCAGACAACAGGTCGCCCCGTTGCCATCAAAGTCTTAAACGCCCGACTGGGCCGCGACCTCGCAGCCCGCGTTCGCTTCACCCGCGAAGCGCAAGCGGCGGCGGCGATGACGCACCCGAATATCGTGCGCGTCATCGACGTGGACGCGGACGCCACGCCGCCGTTCTTGGTGATGGAGTACATTGACGGCCTGAGCTTACAGGCGGCCGTCGCCACGCACGGGACGTTGTCCGTCGGGTGGACGGCGCATTGCGGCCACCAGATCGCGCAAGGGCTGCAAGTGGCCCATGAATTCCACCTCGTTCACCGCGACATTAAGCCCGCCAACGTCCTCGTGGACCAGTCCGGGCAGGTCAAAATTCTCGACCTGGGTATCGCGTTGATTGGCAATGAAGAGGTGACGACGACGACATCAGAACGCTTAATCCTGGGCACGGCGGACTACCTCGCACCGGAACAGGCGAGGGACAGCCAAGCCGTTGACACCCGCGCGGACCTGTACGCGCTGGGCGGAACGCTTTACTTTCTGCTCACCGGCCAGCCGCCATTTCCGGACGGCAACGCCCAGACGAAGTTGGCCCGGAAACAAGCCGCCGACCCGATCGCCGTCGAGCGACTCCGGCCCGACGTGCCGCACGATTTCGCCGCCGTGGTTCACACGCTGCTCGCCAGAAAACTAACCGAGCGGTACCAAACCCCGACAGAAGCCGTTGAAGCGCTCGCCCCCTTCGTAGCGCCGGAAACGTCCTGGCTTGCGAAGCTGTTCTCCTCGACACGTACCACGGTCTCGGATCAAGCGCACAGCCCCACGCTGGTGAATCTTCCCCAAGCGATAGGATTCAACACCGATTCCCAACACGCGCACGGGGGTTCGGGCCACAATCCGGCACCGAGCGATCAGCCCCAAGGTCAACTCGGTAGCTCCCATTTACATCCGGCTTTCTTGGGGAACGAACTCCGATCTTCGCCGTTGCCGCAGTCACTTGCCGCGATGTCGTATGACCACGTCGTGCTCGACGAAGACCAGGCTACCGTGGAAATTTCCGTACCGGAATCGGTCGATGACATGCCCGTGACAATGCGATTCCAAGCCGCACCGCCTCGGGCGGTTCCCAGGTACCGAGTTGGCGTGATCGGGTTGACGATCCTCGCAATCGTTGCGGGGGTCGTGGCTCTGGTTTCGGCTATTTTTTAAGCCGTGTTCTATACTCCTGCGACAACGCTTACCCCCGGATCTTCCAGGCCCATTATGCCGCCGCCTGCCAGTACTGATGAGCTTCTCGATCGGATCCGCCGGAGCGGGTTGGTCCCCGTGGACGACCTCGACTTCTTCGTGGCCGACCTTTCGGACGCGCCCGTGGGGGGGTGGACCCCGCCGGACCTGCTCGACAAACTCGTCGCGTTGAACTACCTAACGTTGTTCCAGGCGGACCAGATCGCGGGGGGGAAGTACAAAGGCTTCGTCCTGGGCAGCTACGTGATCCTGGACAAAATCGGCGTGGGGGCAATGGGCCAGGTCTTCCTCGCGGAACACGCCGCCATGCGGCGGCTCGTGGCGTTGAAAGTGTTACCCGGACCCGTAGCCGAAGACACCGTCTCCAGGGAACGTTTCTTCCGGGAAGCCCGTGCCGCCGCGGCGCTCAACCACCCGCACATCATGCGCGTATTCGATTTGAACCGCGAAGGCCGGTTGCTCTATTTGGTGATGGAGTTTATTGAAGGACTCAACCTGACGGACTTGGTGAGCAAAGGCGGGCCGTTGCCGGTGGCCGCAGCGGTGGACTACATGCGGCAAGTGGCGCTCGGGTTGCAAGCGGCCCATGAAAAAGGCTTGGTCCACCGGGACATTAAGCCGTCGAACATTCTCGTGGACCGCGACGGGGCCGTGAAAATCCTCGACCTGGGGCTTGTCCGGTCCGAAGCCGACGTGGACTCTCGGTTGACCGCCCAGTACGGCAACACGATCCTGGGCACGGCGGACTACCTCGCCCCGGAGCAGGCGGTCGATAGCTCCAACGTGGACATCCGCGCCGACATCTACGGCCTCGCCGCGACCCTCTATTACCTGCTGGCGGGGCACCCGATGTTCCCGACCGGGCGGACCGCCCAGAAGCTCATGTGGCAGCAGTGGAAAGACCCCGAACGGATCACCTCGTTACGCCCGGACGTACCGGAAGCGTTGGCCGATTTGATTCACAGGTGCCTTGCCAAGAAGCGCGACGACCGCCCCGAGACGCCGCAAGTCGTGATTGACGCGCTCGCCGAGTGGTCACAAACGACGCCACTGAACGCCGAGTATCTTTCCCCGGTCCCGCACCGCCGGTGGATGAACCGTGCGGATTCCACGGCGATGAGTTCCGGCGTACAACTCGACAGTAACAGTATGAAAAGCGGTCGGCTGAAAACCGAGACGCGGACGAACCTTCCGCTTCCGTCAATCAGTCCAACACCCCGGCCCGTTAGCACGGTGTTCGCCGACCGGATGCGTCCGGTGGCAGTGCTAAATCCCCCGCCGAGTGCGCACATCAAACGCGAACCCCGCAGCGAACGGCGGCCCACCCTTCCCACGGCAAACCAAGCCGTCGATCAGGCCACGACAACGACCGTTGTTGAAGAGACAAGTGCGTTGCCGATTACCCAACTGTTGGCCCGCGAGGTTATTTTCCGGGCCGTACAACCTGTGTCGGAACCCGAAATCGTCATGGCCGCAGCCAGACCCATGCTATCCCAGTCGCCGGCACGAATGCTTGCGCTCTCGATCGGGTTGGGGTTAATAATCGGGGCCGCCGTGGTGGGGGCGGCTTCGCTCACGCTTTGGATGAAGTAGCGCCGTCTCAGCGGCGGATCGTCATCTCGACTTGGGCGGGGTCGTCGCTGGCTTTGACCATGACGGATTCGCTGCCCTTGGAGTTGGCGTCGGCTTTCTTGACCGTGGAAACGGTGTAGGTGCCGGGGGCCAGCTCTTCAAATTTGAACTTGCCGTCTACGTCCGTCGTGGCGGTCTTCACCGTCTTGCCCGCGCTGTCGGCGAGGGTGACGGGTAGCCCCGGTTGGGGGCGGGTCGATTGCCGAACCCGCCCGACAATACTCCCGGTCGTCGGCTTCACTTTCTCTTTCGGCTTCACCGGCTCGCTGACGTAGATCGTCTTCTCCGCCACCGAGGTCAGCCCGACGCCGTTGACGACCAACACGCCGATTTTCAATTCCCCCTTCTGCTCCGGCAATCGCAACTTCTCTTCGCTCTCGAAGGCGAACTTGCCTGCCGTGCTGACCACGTTACCGTCTTTGTCGAGAATCGGTTTGCCGCGCAGCACCTTGCTACCCGGCGCGGGCTTGCCGTCCAAACCGGGCGGGGTGTCGCCGGTGTAGAAGAAGACCTTTTTGGCATCAATGCCAGACTCCGCATCGGCAGCATCGACTTTCAACGTGTGCAGAGTCCCGATGAGTAACTGCTTTTCGGGGATGTCCGCGAGTTTGAGCGATTCCGGCGGCGTCCGGTCGATGAGCAACTCCCGTGGCGTTTTCGTGAGGTCGTCGAATTTCAGGCTAATCTGGCCGCTGCCGCGATTCGTGTCCACTTTGAACGTCCGCTTCCCGGCGATGCCCGTCGTGGCGAAGTCGAACGACCAGTCTTTCAGAATCGTTGTGAACAACACGGCATCGCTCTCTTGGCCAACCGCCACGTAAATCTTCTTTTCGCGCGGCCCCTTGAAGGTGCGCAGCACGTCGAACTTCGTCTTGTCATTGAACCGTGCGACACCGACCGTGATGTCCTTGGTATCCAGTCCGTCGCCACCGGCTTCGGCAGTCACGAGGACCGGCTTGCCAGGGACTTGCTTGGTGCTGGACAGCCGAACATTTTCATACGAACTGCTATACGTCTCCGGCTTGCCGCTGAAGTCCGTGGCGATCAAAAACGCCCGGTCGTAGCCGTCGATGTTCACTGCGACGTAGGCTTTTTCCTTGGCCTTGCCGTCCAGGTATCGCACTCCTTCAGCGAACAAGGCGACTTCGCCGCCCACGGGTTCGACCGGCAACTCCGCTTCAAACGCCCCTTGGTTCAAGGAGGTCGGGTCGAGTTGTGGGTTCAAATCGGGCCGCAAGTCGAGCGTGATCTTGGCAGGCTTGTTGGTGAACCGCGACGTACCCGCTTTGACCTTCACGATGACTTTCAAGGCGCCGGAAACTTTGGAGTCTTCCAGGGTGATCTCAAAATCCGGCTTTGGGATGTTGATCGGGTAAGTCTCGTAGGCCACCGGCTCCTTGTCCGCCACGGCCTCCGTCGGTTTTTCAATCCGCAACAGGAGTTCGGCAGTCGGGAGCAACACGCCTTTTGGCAGAGCGGGGGGTGCGGGCTTGTCTTTATCCGTGACGGCGACGGGAATCGGCGGTGCCTTGGATGGCGGTCCGGCCAAGCTGACTTTCACCAGCTTCTTGCCGGGAACCTTGACGGGTTGTGGGGTGCGGGCGATTTCGTCGCCGACTTTTTTCCCCGATGTCAACGTCCGGCTCGCCGACAGGACCACGTTGACGGACGCTTCATCGACGCCGGGGTTGTACACGTAGATCGACGCAGCTTGTTCCAGATTGGGCCGCAACTCGATCGTCTTTAACTTTTCGGGCGGCTGGAGCGGGTCGTATTCCAGGGTCGGGCTTTCGTGGAAGAAAGCGTGGATCTTGTCGTCCGGGAGTTTGCCATCGGCTTGCCCCCAGGTCGTGCCGCTTAGCAACGAGACCGCGAACACGGTGAGGAGGATTCGGAGCGACATAATGTCATCCTTTCAGGACTTGGCCAATCCGGGCGAAGTAGGCGTGCGGGTGCCACGACGGGGTTTGGTCTATTGTGCATCACGGTTCGGTTCATCGCTCGCTTTCTGCGCGGCCTGTTCATTCCAGTTTGCTGCCGAGGGTACGGCTTTGCGGAGCATTCCATATGCCCGGTAATGGTCCGCCAGCCATCGGTAATAAAGACTCTCTTCGGCCCGTCGCCATTTAATCGGTGCGACCGCCCAAACCTCTCCAGAGTAGCTATCTTTTCGCTCGACAGGTAACCCGGTCGGGAAGACGCGGCCCAGCCGATCCAGTTGCGGCCACTTCCCTTCGGCCTCCGCTTTCTTGGCCAGTTTCCCCCGCGTCTCCTCCCAGGCCACCCGAAGCGAGGTTGCCACGGTCGCCCACCCTTTGAGGTCGTTGCCGGTGATCGCGTTCAGTTCCGTTTCACACTTCGCCGCGTCCGGATTGTCCGCCAGTTGTAGTAGTGAAATCGCCACCGTGGCACGCCGTGCGGCTTGGTCGCGTGGAATCACGCTATCTGGCGGTTTGACTTCGGGCGACGGCTTCCGGTTCATGTTGTCGATGACGTCGTAGTCCTTGCGGGTCGTTTGGTGCAACCGCACCGTGACCTTATTCATCGCTTCCCACAAAGCTTTTCGCTCCGCCACTGTGGGGAACGGCGTCGAAAGAATTGCCTGATACTGCGCGAGTTCCTTGGCCTCCTTCGACTCCGGGGCCTTGACCAACTTCTCGATGACGGGTGCTAGAAACAGTGCTATCAACTCGACCCGTTGCTTCTCAACTCTGTCCGTCAGGGTCTTCAGGTCCGCCGGGTTCCAACCCGCGTAGGAGGTGCGGTAGACTTGGTCGGCCAAGAGCCGAGTCTCTTTCGCCAGTTGTTGCCACGGCTTTTCCGCCGGGTAATCGTACTCCGCACGGGCGTAGGCACTGCCCACCAGAAACCGAACCGCCTCATCAGCCGTGGCGCGGGCGTAGGCCAATGTCGTGAGGTGGTTCGTGATGTCGGCGAAGAGCGGGATCACACTTTGCAGTTCTTCGCCCGCCTTCTTCGCCTCGGTCGAGCTTTTCGCGGCCAGTAGGTTTTGCTCGGCAGTCCGCTTGGCGGTGTCAGCCTCGGTTAGTTTGTGGTGAACCCACTCGAACCCCGTGGCACCGTGCGAGACCGCCTTGGCCATCGCGTTCTCCACGGCAATGAGGTTCCGCACCGCCCGACGCATTTCTACGTGGTCGGTGGAATCAAACCGTTCGTGCAGGCCGTAGGCTTGCTCCAGCACAATCGACTCGGTGAACAGGTCACTGCCCCGACGAGCCTTCATGGCAGCCTGGACCTCCGCGATGACTTTCCGTTTCAGTTCCGCCGGGTACTCTTCGCTCATGACCTCCCAGATCACCCGTGCCACCACGTCGGGATTGATGCCAGTCGCCGAGGTCGTCTCGTCGAACTTCATCTTGAGATCACGCACCCGAATCTCATCGACTTTGCCGTCCGCCGTGGCGACGTCCAGGTACAGTTTGAACGCACCGCGAAGGGCCACTGTCGGGTTCGGTGGGGGTGGCATGTTCGGCACAGTCGGCGGAGACGCCGGGAACGGCACGGTGAGTAGGGACCGATGCTTTGGTGATTCAACACCAGAAGCGAGAGAGGTATTGGCTTCGTTGAGCAGCTTGGCGGGGGGAATCTCTTCGGGCTTGATTTTGTTGGTGCTTTCAAAGACTCGCTCCGCGCGTAAGGCAGCGCTATCCCAGCGGAACAAAAGCGGCGCCACGCGGCGACCTGAACGCGGATCGGCAGCCAGCTTCAACCGTTCGGCCCAGTCGATGCCACTGAGTGGGGAAATATCACGGGTCTTCACTGGCTCTGGTTTTTCCGGGTCTTCGGGTGGTAACGGGGTAGCCGGTTTGACACCGATGGTGAGATCGAAGTCTTGGTTGTCCACGGTGTAAAGTATTGGCTGTTGGGCGACAAATCGGTTTTGCTTCGCCCACCGTCCCACCCGGATTTTGAGGAAGTGCGCTAGCTCGTTCAACTTCACTTTGTTGTCGCGTGTCCCGGTGCTTTTGGCGTCGTAACCGTCCGCCTCGCCTTTCAACCCCTCAGCCAAGTAGTAGGCGAACGCCGAAGCTTTTTCGTCCGGAATCACTTGGCTCAATTGGTCCGGTTGACAGGACAACAACACCGGGCAAGCCAACTCGCCTTTGTCCTGTTTGGCCTTCAAGTAGTCGTGCAACGCGGGGGTCGCGTCGTCCAGAAGTGGACCCAGAAACGGGTTGGTTCGTTGGCGGCTGAGGTCGAGGATGAGACACTTTTTGCTCGCCGGACAGTCCTTCATCGCACTTAAGATGTCGTCTACCTTCACCCAACTACTTGGTTCGTTGCTGGCCTTGTTGGGCAACAAGTAGACGACCCCTTGCGCCACACCGACGTGGCCGATGATGTGGAACAAAAACACCCGGTCGCGCTCCAGCTTGTGGACGCTGTTGTCGCCGCGCCGGGTAATTTCTCCCTTCTTAATCGCGTTCAACTTCTCGATGATCTTGACTTTCTCCGTCAACCCGGACGCGACCTCGGAGGCGTCGGGAGGGAAGCAACTGGTCAACCGATCCGTGTCTTCGCGTGCCCAGGCGGGCGGCAAAGCGAAGTCGTATTCCGAAATCGGCAACGACACAAAGTACGGCGACGCCGGTTTGGTGGGCATCAGCAATACGGCGATTGTGACGCCCGCGACCGTGCAAAATAGCAACGACGCGATCGCCAACATTTTGCCCCGCCCCGGTTTCGTCTCGCCCGCCGCCTGCCAACCCGCCGTCGGCCCAGCCGGGCGAGGCGGTGGCGGTGGAGGCACAGGAGATGGGAGGTCCGGTTCGGCCATGATTGATCAAGTCGCTTCGAGTAAGGATGGTTCACAAGTCACATTAATTGCCGTCTTGCACGAGCCGGATCGGCGGCACGGCGTCTGGTGATTCACCGGGCTTCTTGAGGTCGAGTGTCAGCTTCTTCACGCGGTCGTCTAGCAGGGATTCGGTGATGTTGAACACCTCAATCTCCGTCTCCGGGCGAGAGCTGGTGAAGTCGTCCGTGATCGGGCCGAAGATGGCGGTGTAGCCGATCACCTTGGGGCGGAGAATTTCGGGGCCGATTTTTTCGTAGTAGTACAGGTGCTGCATCATGGGCAAGTTCGTGTCCTTGCTGACCCGTACTTGCAGTAGCCGCCCTTGCGGGTCGGCCACTCGCACGACGAGACATTTGGCCGGCTTCCAGTCGAAGCCCTTCGGCCCGTCGAACGAATCGACCGGCGGGTGTTTGCAAAACGAGATGGTCTCGATCTTCGCCCGCACCGTCACGTCCGACACCTTCAGTGGCAGCCCGGCTTTCAAATCGCCGTCGGTTAGCTTCTCGGTCTTGCCCAACAAACTCGGACTGGAGACGAACGGCCGGGTGTGCAATCGGAACTCCTGGTTGCTCGGGTTGACCTGAATCGAGTCCGCAACAACGCGCCAACACGGGGCCGGTAGGCCGGAGGCTTTGCGGACGAACACGGTTCCGGGGAAGCGCTCCTCGGCGGTACCTTTGACGCGGGTGAAATCCCACCACGTGAAGAACGGTTTCGCCTGCCGGATCACCCCGTTCTCGCCCGGCGTCCGGCCCGTCTTGCCTTCCAGCGCCGCCGTCGATGTCAGGTAAAATCCATTTTGGGAGCGGTAGCCGTATTCCGGCGCGGTCAACAGCCACTCGTCATTCTCCGTCGTTCGCCCGGAGGGTCGGTCTCGGTCCACCTCCTTGAAGTAGAGTTCGCGCTTGAACTCGACCTCGCCTTCCGTGCCGCGCTTGGTCATGGCCACGCACATCGCATCGCTCTGATCGAACGAGACGTTGCGGTTGGTTGTGTAGTAGGCCAGTTGATACCGCTTCGTGTCCAGTGCGCCGTTCCACATCAGCGTGCCGCTGGCGCGGAAGTCTTCGGTCCGCGTCGCCGGGATGCCGTTCGAGGGGATGTTCGTGGTCTGCGTCTTGTTGACCGGCGTGCCGTTCATCTCCAGCAACTGCACCTTCGGTCGGAGCGCGGCATCGAGTTCACGCAGCAAGTCCTGTTGGTCTTTGGCAATGTGAACCTTTCCGCGATACTTTTTCCGTGACTCGTCTTCAACAGGTTTGAACATGGCCGATGCCAGTTTCTCTTCCGCTTCCGTCGAGCCGAAGATCACCATCTGAATCGAGACGTCTTGCGTGGCTTTGTCCACCGCAAACGCTTCGACATCGCGGTTGACAAGTTCGGTCATTTTCTGCTTTTCGGTGTCGCTCATTTTGTCCGCATCGACTAGCGGTGGCACCTTGTTGCCGAACACTTGGGCTTGTTTGGTCGTGTCCGCCCCGTCGGTCAGCACGATCAACGTTTTCACCCCTTTGTAACTCGGATTGATGTCGGCGATGGCCTTGGCCATGCAGGGTATCAACGGCGTCGCACCTGTCGGTTCGATCCGGTCCAAGGTAATGAAGAGGTCGGCCAAACCTTTGTCGGTTACCACTGGGTTGGTCGGGTCTAACGTGAAAATCGTCTCGCTATTCTGAGCGACGAGAGTTTCATTTTTGTGCATCAACCGAACGGAGAGTTGGGTCGTCTTCGGTAACTTGGGCAGCAACTTCTTCAACGTCTGAATGACGATCGCCTTCTTCGATTTTCCCTCTTCACCGCCCGTCCAGCCGAAGGTCATGCTGCCGGAGTAGTCAATCAAAATCGCCACCGCGCCGGGGTCGAAGTCGGCACGCATGGCGATCGCGGCTTTCGGCGGCGGTTGGGCTTCGGAGATGACCAGATCGGGGCGGTTGTCGATCTCGATACTTGTGGTGTGCGCTAACCCGAGTCGTTGGCCACGGAAGTAACCGGCGGCTTGGAGGCTGGTGCGGCCGTTGACCCGGTTTTCCAGCGATTGTTCGGTCTTGGCCGTCACGACCGATTTATGGTCGGCGAGCTTTTGCAAGTTCACCGGCTGTCGAAACGTCGCGTCAATCTTCAACGACTTGGCGCGCTCGTCCAACGTCCACCACAGCACCGCGTCACCTGGCACGGGGTAGTCCAGTGGCCCTACCGTGTAGGTGAAAGTCCGGTCTTGCTCCGTCGTCCACATGATCGGGCCGTCCGGGTCGCCGCTCTGGATTCGGAGTGCTTTGCTACCAATCGCGGTGTTCAGCCGTTGGGCCAGGGCGGCGTCGGCGCTGTTCGGTGGCGACTTCTCCGCAAGCCGGGTGCTGATCTTCTTGGCATCGTCCAGAAACGTCTGGGAGAGTACCGTCAGGTACGGCAGTCCCCGTTCGTCGTACCAGTGGTCCAGCGCGGTCCGGGCCGCAGCGCCTTCGAGATAGGTTTTCCATCGCATGAGTGCATTCGTGACGGCCGGTTCGGCGAATTGCGAGAACGGCGCAGCGAGTCGGCTGAAGGTCTCGGCGGTATCCCGATCGGTAGCGGTATTCAATGGGTGCTTATCAAATGCCGATTGTGCCCGACGGTGGGCGAGTATGATCGCGGCTTGTTTTGCCGTGTCCGCCAGCTTATCGGGGGACGCCGTGATGTCCGGCTTGCCCAGCCCCGGTTGTTCGTTGGCCCACTGGCCCCAACTCCCGGCGAGTGAGTCCGCCGCGAGTTTTAACCGCCGCTCCGCCTTT
>JAYSXU010000941.1:0-2359 GCA_043716965.1 Fimbriiglobus sp. | reverse complement strand
GTTGACCGCAAAGTGGCAGATCGTCCAGGATGCCATCCGCGCGTATCGAACGACCCCAATCTACCGCACGCCAAACACCGCGACTGCGTAACTCCTACTTAAATTTCACTTCACATTTCCTAAATTTCCTTTCGCAATTCACACCTTCCCGTCCGCAAAATACTTCCATAGTCAAAATCTATGAAATCTCACGATAGTCCGGCATCCCATAATAACCCAGGTCTGACTCACTCAAAGGGTCACCAATCAAGGCTGTTTTTGGGGTCAATTAGTGTCTATGTCGCCATTTTTGCGGGGCTATTGGCTTCGTTTCCCGTTCGTTCTACCAACATCTTTGGGCACCTTGCGGCGGGACGAGACTTGTTCAGCGGTAACACGGGTTATTTAACGGCATCGTGGCTCTACGACCTCACAAATTATTTGGCGTATCAGGTCTTCGGTCAGTTCGCAGTGGCGGGGTTGAAAGTCGTCGTAGTGATGGCAACGGCGGTGGTGCTATTTCGCACGTCACGCCTGTCTGTCGGGTGGATTATTCCCCTAACCTGTACGGTTCTGACACTCCTTGCGGCGAGTATGCGATTTCTGGCATTACCGTCTACGGTTTCGTATCTATTTCTGGCACTGTTAATTCGTTTTGCATGGCAGAGTCCACTCAGCACGAACAGTAACGCTCGCATTTGGCCGGGTTGGCCACTAGTTATCCTGTTCGCCATTTGGACCAACATTGACCCACTATTTCTGGTCGGTTTGGTGGTCCTTGCGATCACCTGGATCGGGCATGCGTTCGATCAACGGGCTACGGACGGTCGTGCCGCCTTGATGCGCCGTGCGGGTTCGTTGGCGATCTTGGTCGCGGCGTGCGCCTTGAATCCGGCCTACTTGAGAGGAATGTCGTCGTTCGCGGGAATCGTGTCGTTGCCCGCGTCCGACCCGAGCCAATCGCACCTGACTTCGCCGTTTACGAAGCTCTATGTGCAGACATTTCAGTACGTTCCAGCAGTCTGGGCGTATTACCCGTTATTGGTGCTGAGCGCCGTATCGTTTTTCCTGACCTTGCCCCGCTGGCGGTGGGCGTTGTTTTTGCCGTGGCTGGCGCTGGCCATTCTCAGCGGGTGGCAAGTTCGGACGATCCCGCTTTTTGCAATCGTTGCCGGTCCGGTCTTGGCTTGGAACACCCAAGAGTTTCTGGCCAGTCGTTCGTTCCACACCGACGCCAGACCGTTCTTGAAAAAAGCCGCACCGCTTGTGTTTTTCTCGATCGGAGCAGGGCTGTTGGTCTGTGCGTGGCCGGGCTGGCTTCAAGGCCCACCGTTTGAACCCCGACGCTGGGCCGTTGAAACGCCAACAGCAATGGAACAGGGGGCGAATGTCCTGCGAGCTTGGCACACATCCGGGGGGCTACCGCCGGGGTCGCACACACTCCACGTATCCTCAGACACCTACGCCGCTTTCCGCTGGTACTGTCCTGAAGACGATGGCGTTTTCGACCCGAAACTTTCTTACGACGTATTTTCGATGCAGGATCAACCAAAAGAACTGGCAACGCGGCTGAAGAAAGCACGTATCCAACGTCTGGTCATTCACCAGAGCCAGCGCGGGTTACCGACCGCTATTCTGAACACCTTGTTACTCGACCCGGTCCGTTGGCCGTTGCTGCACTTCGACGGCGGGTTAGTCATTTTCGGGTACCGGGGTAGCGAGACAAACCCGAATTCTGACCCGTTCGTTGGGCGTGTGGTCGATCTGAATCAACTCGGCTATCAGCCGCCACCAAGCAAGAAGGCGCCCCGAACGTCCCCGGCAAAAAGTGTTCAAAAAGGAGCTTGGTCTGAGGCATTTCGTTCGCCTGCACCACCACGACCCTACGACCGTGACGAAGCCACGGTTTTGCTACACGTGGATGAAGCCATGCGGCTCACGGCCCCGAGTCGCCACCTGCAGAATTAGGAGTCGCTGCAAGTTGCGAGCCTGTTCGGGCTTCCTGGCGGGTGGGTCGGTTTGAGCGCCCTCTCCGACACCGCCCTTCGGCTGAATTTGATGCGGCCCCCGATCGAGGAGAATCAACCCGAGGGAACGGTGTTTTTGCCGTTCACTCAACTCACGTTTGCGATGCAACAACGGTTCGTCTTCAAACAAGGGGATGTCCCGCCTGCGGTTCTCTATTCCGCAGTGCGGGCGGCCAGACGATCGCTCATCACGAACCCGTCTGACGCGACCACATTTCTGATCCTGGGCAAGTGTTACCTGCGGCTTCAGGAAAGTAGTTACGAGCGTCCGTGGACGGAGCAGTTTCCGCAGTACGTCCGGCTGCGACGGATTCAAGCCACAGTCTCACTGAATCGGGCCGTCGAACTCAACC
>JAYSXU010000095.1:0-5997 GCA_043716965.1 Fimbriiglobus sp. | reverse complement strand
GGCCGGTTCCGAACTCATGACGGCGAATCCTTGTGCAGATCGAACCACGAATCGGACGAATAAAACCTTGAGTATCAAGAACAGTGCGTACCGAGTCGCTACTCGCTAGCATTATTCTTTATTCGTTCGATTCGTGGTGGAAAACGGTTTAGCTCCACTTCCGGACTTCCAACACCTTCACGGTCAGGAACAGCCAAAAGACCGCGATCGACAACTGAATCACGACGTTTTGCACGGCGAGTTGCCCTGCAAGGGCTTGTTGCCAGAGGCTCAAGAAATCCAGGCGGCGGAAGATCACTTTGATCCCGTCGTCTAGGAACGCTAGGTCGCGGGCGGTGATCGTGAGCAGCAAGAACATCATGCCCAGGAAGGTCAGCACGGCGGCGATAATTTGGTTGCGGGTGACGCTGGAGAAGAACAGACCCATTGCCAGAAACGCGGCGCCGCTACAACCCAGCGCGAGGTAGTAACTCAGCATCGGGCGGTAATCGAACGGCTCCCCGCCGACGATCCGCAGGGCGACCAGGTACAACCCCGGTGGTAGCCAGCAGATCATGTAGAACAGCCAACTCGCGGTGAACTTACTCAGCACGATCGTGGCTTCGTTGACCGGGGCCGTGAGGAGAACTTCGAGCGTGCCGGTTCGTTTCTCTTCGCTGAACAGCCGCATGGTGAGGGCCGGGACCAAGAAAATCACCGTGATGGCACCGACAATTCCCAGCGACAGGTATTGCCGCACGATCGGTTCGGGCACCCCGCCCGATTCTTGCGACATGTCCGAGAGGCCGCTGACGAACACCGCGTAGCCCAACCACGCCGAGATGTTCATGCCGAACAGGACGATGTAGGCGATCGGCGAGTAAAAGTACGCGGACAGTTCGCGGCGGGTCAGCACGACGAACTGGTTGTCCGTGATGACGGCGGCAGAAACGCCCAGAAAGACCACGCCCAACCCGGCGAGGATCAGGCCATACGGCACCAGGAACGGCACGGGGACGTGAACAATCGGCTTGGCGAAAGACCCGACAATTAACACGCCCGCCAAGGCCAAGCCCAGCACCACCGCGACACTACGGAACCAGAGCGGCAAGCGTTTCGTGAACCCCAGCGATGCCACGGCAAGCACCCCCAGGATTGACACGACGCGGGCAATCACTTGCCACTTGTCGTAGCTCTGGGAGGCGTTCCGGATGGCGTTTGGACCCTCGTGAAGTACGGACGGGACCACGGCCAAGCCGACCGCCACGGCCACCGAGACCGCCCCGAGAACCCCGAGGCCAACCCCGACTGAGTAACCCAAGCCGTCGGTCGTATCAATCTGACTCAGGAAGGCACACAGAAAGCCGAGGCCGAGGAGCGCCAGCAAAATCCCCGGACCAACCAAGAAGTCGTTGACGATGACCCCGGCTACTACCGACCCGACTGCCAACAGGCCACCGACGCCGAGTAGCAGGTACTGAATCCACTCGTGGAACGGGGCTTCGGTTTCGTGGCGGGCGAACGGGACAAGGAACAGCAAACTGAGAAACCCGAGACTCACGCCCCACGGCAACAACCACGCCCCGACGTGCCCTTCGGCAGACGCACCCGTTTTGCCGGGGTAGACGCTGATGACGACGGCGGCAGCCAATAGTACGAGCGCAAACAGCCCGTAAACCCGGCGAATTTCGAGATCGGCGTCCCGCGTGGCGTGAATCAACAACCCGGCCAAACCCAGCACACCCAGCAGGTACCCGACGCCTTCGCCGAGCCACCCGCGCCCGTACTGCGCGGCAACGATCGACACCACGCCGGCGGTCAAACAGAACAGCCCGACCATGCCGACCAGCCGGGAAAGCTGGGGCACTTCGATGGCGGTTTCGGACGGCGCCAGTTCGGGCGGGGCGTACACGTTGCCGGAGTTGGCGGTTGGCTGACTCATGGTTCCCTCTGTCTCTCCACGAGCGTCGGTGTCGCAACTCGAACGTTAATTTAACCGCGTTGGAACACGACCCGCATAAACGTGTCTTCGAGCCGTTCGCGGCGAAGTTCTAGCCCGCGAACGCCTAGCCCTTGTTCCATTAACTTCTTCGAGATCGCTTCCCGCAAATCCCGGCCGTCCGTCGTCCGAACTTCAAACCGGCAGAACCCGTCGTCCGTGGCCACGTGCTGAACTGCGGTCACGCCGGGTTGGGCTTTCAGCAGGTGGTGAATCTTCTCTTCCGCCCCGCGAATTTCAAGCACGAGGATCGGTGCGGTGGCGCGAATGTTGGCCATGCGGTCGTCGTAGCGGATGCGGCCCCGGTCGATAATAATGACCCGCTCGCACACTTTTTCCACGTCCGGCAGGTGGTGACTGCTGAACAGAACCGTGTGTTCCCCGCCGAGGTCGCGGATGGCGTTCAACGTCTCTTCTTGCTGCACCGGATCAAGGCCGGTCAGCGGTTCGTCCAGGATCATGACCTTCGGGTCCGACAGCAGTGCGTCGGCCAGCCCGACCCGTTGGCGATAGCCTTTTGAAAGTGTGTTCACCAACCGCCGCCGCACTTCTTTGATCCGGCAGCGTTCGAGGCAATATTCGATGCGTTTCGTGCGGATACTGCGGTCGATTTGCTTCAACTTCGCCCGGAATTGAAGGTACTCTTCCACCCGCATTTCCGGGTAGAGCGGCACACTTTCCGGCAAGTAACCGAGGTTCTGGCGGACCTCCATTGATTCATACATCACGTCATAACCGGCGACTTTCGCCAACCCGCTGGACGCGGGCATGAAGGTGGTCAGCACCCGCATCGTCGTCGTCTTCCCGGCCCCGTTTTGGCCGAGAAACCCGACGAGTTCCCCCGGCGCAATTTCAAAATTGACGTGATCGACGGCCATGACGGGGCCGTACTGCTTGCACAAATCGTGAACTTGGATCGCGGGCTGGCTCATATCGTTCTGTCCGCACCAAGACCGGGTTCGGTGTACCGTCCGAGACAAAAAGCATGATAGCGGGGAGGCAAGAGGTGGCAAGTGCCACAGCAATCGGCAAAATCAGCACTTTGGAAAAAATAGGAGAAAAGCGAAGATTAGAGTTGCATCCCACTTGCGAGGCCTGTAGAGTGCTTTCGTGCTTTCGTGCTTTCGTGCTTTCGTGCTTTCGTGCTTTCGTGCTTTCGCACGACGGCACGGATACACTTCACCACGGGAGATTGCCATGAAAACTCGGCTACTGTTTTGGGTGTTGCTGATGGGAGGCGTCGGACTGATGACGCTGAACGGCACGCGAGACACGTCTGCTGGTGTGGTCTTGTCAAAAGCATCTTGCGAGAAGTGGACTTGCGCGAATCGGCCAGTTCCGTACGACTACTACGATGGCTACGATCTCAATGAAGAAGGAGATTGGGTTTTTGTTGGCAAGTGTGACATTGGCGCGACACTGCAAGCGCAAATCGTCACTTGTATGGTGCCAACTCCAAACTACGGATGCCAGACTACGACGCCAAACAGCCTTTGTCTTGGTCAAACCAACTCAGCCACACCCGATGTATGTTGGGTCCATTTCTGGCGATGTACCGGAACAGTGTCACTTCCGGATGAATGAGATAAAACTCCGTTCTGAATGCGTGCCAATGGAATGGGCTTGTGACCTATCGGTTCGAAATACGGTAGTGGCCCAACTAACGGGATGGCGAGAATGGCGTCCTACGTAAGTCTTTGCTGGCAAGCACGTTACAGACGCTCCATCGGCGGCCATCCCGTTTTCTGAGCCACCACCCTAAATACCGATACCTCATAAGCTGGAATCGCAACACATCTTTTCAAGACTTTGTAGACAGTCACAAGTGAATGCCGAGGTGGTGTTATCCCGGCTCCTTTACTACTTCAATCGCACAGAATGATACAAGCAACTTGTTTAAATAGATTTGTCCTTGCACATCGTCCAGGCTGAGGAAATATGAGACACTCGTTCTTTTTGACATTGCTGCTCTTGGCCTCTTTTGGGCAGATTGCTGCTCAAGAGCAGGCCAACTTGGAAGACACCGCACGAAAATCGAATCGCGCTGCGATACAGGCGATCGAGTCGTTTTACTGTGTTTATCAAGCAACTACGGAATACTCATTTGGAAAGAGAATAGCAACGGGTCCTACTCAGCACTGGCAGGTAGGGTCATCGATGCGTGAATATACACGCGATGGCAATGGTTATCGTGATGCGCTGATCGAGAACGGAGTGGTGAAAGCGAAGTTTTATGATGGCAGTGGCGAGAAAAATGAATGTACTGGAGTGATATCTCAATACGAAGGCAATGGCATGGGAATTCATGATCTGCATCGGCATTGTCTGTTCCGATTTATTGGCGGAAATGAAGGTACGCGGTCCCGACAGTTGGTTTTGTTTGACGACTTGCTAAACACCGTCGAGCATAAAATTATTTCTGCCTCCGAAGTCATGGATCAAGACCGGCGTGCCGTCAAGGTCGTAGTCGAGTTCAAAGCTGATCATAACAGCACTTACTGGTTTGACACCAGTCGAAATTTTCTAATCTATCGTGAGGAAGTCAACTATTACAACTCGACTACCAAGCAGCAGAATCGTGTTGTTAAGGAAGTTCAGAAATTTCATCACGCAGGCAGTGGCGTTTATTTTCCCGAATCAATCGTGGTGAACCATACAGTGAAAGATGGCAAGCCATACACAAAAACCTATTTCAATATCTCGAACATCCGCATCAACAAGCCGATTCCGATCAGCGATATGACACTAAACTTCCCTCCGGGGTCGAAAGTCACGAACAACATCACTGGCAAGTTAGCCAAAGTGAACTCTGATGGCAAGTTGGTTGACACGAGTGTGGATATTCCTCAGCCATTCCCGGTTTCGACATCGGGCGCGGCTTCCGCACAACCTGTCGAGTATGAAAAGACCGTCGAGCGCGAGCCGCTCCTGAACCGCATCTTGCCCTACCTCTCGCTCGCGTTGTTACTCAGCGCGGCCTCCATCTTTTTCTACCGCCGCAGGATGCAGCGTAAGTCGGAGCAAGAATAATGACCCTGAAGCGGTTTGGTTCTGTCCTGGTTGTCGGGTTGTTCGTTGCGGCGGTCGGGTACAACGTCCGGTTGCTGCTTACCCCGCGCACGCCGGTTCCTGTTATCGATTGCCCCGCCGCCGTGGACGTCGGGGAGCGGGATCTCGGTGAAATTGCGGTCAAGCGGCTCACAATTACCAACAACGGTAAGGCCGAACTGTTCATCAGCAAAGTCCGGAGTAGTTGCTCCTGTTCCGGGCTGGAACTCGACGGTGGAAACCAAGCGTTGTCGTTCACCGAAGTTTCGATCGCGCCCGGCGAGGCGAAAAAGTTCGTCGTCCGCCTCAGCGTTCGGGGAAACCCTGGGGAATCGGTCCGCCAGACCGTTTACTTTGAGACCAACGACCCGGCGCGCCCGTCAGTCGAATTTGTCGTGGTCGTACCCCGCGTTCGCGGCATTTCCTGTTCGCCGACTAGCGTGACTGCCGGGGCGGTCCCGGTCGGCAAAACGGTCCGTCACACGGTGAACCTTCGGGAATACGGCATCGCCGGGTTGAAACTGGAACGGGTCGAGTGCGACCCGAAATCCCCGGTTCAAGTGCAAAGTCTGATGCAAACCGACACGACCGCCGAAGCAGGGTGGCACGATGTTAGCCAGTTTGAAGTTTGTGTGACGGCGAACGAATCCGGGCCAATTAATACGATGGTCACATTGCACCTGAAACGGGACAATACCAGCCTGACGTTCGCGTTGCCGGTTTCTGCCTACGCCGTTCGGCCCGTGGAAGTGTCGCCCAAGACGTTGCGGCTGCCGCGTAGCTCCGACGACGGCCCGGTGTACACGGCGGAATGCTTTTGCCGCTGCACTGTGGGGAGCTTTTCGTCACTGGAAGTCGAGTCCGCCGATAGCGGCCTGCGGGCCGAGATACTCGCCGGGTCGGCAGACTCGCCGGTCCGGTTGGTCCGGGTGACTTACGACCCGACCCGCACGATACAACAACCGGGTGCC
>JAYSXU010000940.1:0-2366 GCA_043716965.1 Fimbriiglobus sp. | reverse complement strand
CGTGAAGAGTTTGACCGGCTACGAATTTCATCACGTACCACGGGCCGCTTCCCTTGGACTCGGGGACGTAATCGTAAAGCGGCACAATACACGGGTGTTCGAGACAGCTCGTTAACTGCGCTTCGTTCGTGAACATGCCCACCGCGTTTGGGCTATCGTACTGATCCGGGCGGATGGATTTGAGTGCGACCTCCCGCCCGAGTAAGGTATCCCGAGCTAGCCAGACTTGCCCAAGTCCCCCCTTGCGATGGAAAGAAATCGGCACATATCGCCCACCCGTGGGCGGATTCATGTGATTCAGCGTAGGGTCCGCATTGCCCGTAAACAGTAAGGTTTCGTCATGGTCACCCAACACCACCGACGAACTATCTCGTTTGGTACTTTGCGACGTGGTTGCGGCATCAGCTACAACCGATTGATGGGTCAGCGTTGAAATTGAACGATTGCTAATCTCGACCGGAGTGTCGTCCAAGGATTCCATGAGCCGACGCAGTTGTTCGTCATTCAAGACACCGTGATCGCGCAGGTGCTGCGACAGGGGGCCGTTCGTCGGCGACCAACTCAGGGCGGCTTGCGCCAATTGAACCGGGTCTACGATTTGATCGCGGAGTGCGAACAGCACGACACGCAGATCGATGGGGTTCATGACAGGTCCAGGTCAGAAAAGTTTCTGGGAACTCAGATGATATTACCGGCCTTTGTTCTCACACGCCACTTGATTCCCAGATAGTTTCGAGTTCGTCTTCCGCAGGTTGGGTGGGCGGGGTATACCTCGCCCATTGTGATTGGCTCGGATTTGTTTGCAGGGAGGCCGGGGTATGCGGATTCGGTTTGTCGCCCCAGCAGTCGTGTTGTGTCTCGTGGTTGTGCTTGCCGCGATGGGACAGCCGCCGCAACCTGTGCAATCGCATATTCACCGCAACGGCTTTTCCGCCAAAGAGACGTTCTTCCTAAAAGGCGATGCCAACATCGCGTTCGCCGAGAAGGACCACAAAATCTCGGCGGAACACCACAAGAGCGCGATGACCTCCGAGTACGTCAAAATCGAAGCGAACCCACCGGGTGGTGCGGCGGACAAAGAGTTCGTGCATTATTACTACGAGTGCCCCCCCGCGCCGCTGACCGAACAACTCGTCGCCAAGGTCAACGTCAAGGCGTATCGGGCTGGCGTGCAGGTGAAAGCACGGGTCGTGTTGCCGAAGGAAAAAGACCCCAAGAATCCGGATTCTCCACTGACGACGCTGATCCCCGGCGAAACCTACGACAAAGTTCGCCAGTGGCAGGCGCTCGGCTTCGGCGACCCGGTCGAAGCGTTTCGCAAGCACATGCCGGTGTTACACGCGCGGTTGGGGCGGGCCGTCGATCCAACGGATGCGTACATCGACCGGATCGTCTTGAACGTCTATTCCGGAACCGGGGCCAGCGAAGTTTGGATTGATGACCTCGAAGTCGGCCCAATACGTCCCGATTGGACCCCGCTCATGTCGCCCAGCGGACGAACACCAGGGTCCACGACCGGGCGCAACGAACAGGCGACCGGGAAGACGGTGCCGGTCGAGTTCTCCGACGCCCAGATTCTCGTGGACGGCGATCCCTTCTTCATGCTCGCGGTTCGTCACTCGGATACGCCACTCAAAACACTCCGGGATGCGCAATTCAACACGATCTGGTTCCCGAACGAAACCTCAACGCCCACGATCGACGAAGCGATTCGGCACGGCTTTTGGATCGTCCCGACCCTACCGTTACCGGCAGCCGAGTGGGACGGCCGCAAACCGAAACGCCCGGACCCGGCCACGTTGGAGAAGGATGCCACAGCCGTGGCCGCCTACCTGCGAAAGTTTTTGGCTGGGGACGCAGTCTTGATGTGGGACTTCGGCGGCGGTCGCACGGCGGAAGATTTACCACGGGTGATTCGGGCGTCCGAAATCGTGCGAACCTACGACCCCCGGCGGCCACGGGCGGTGGACCTGTGGGACGGGTATTCGTCTTACACAAAGTACGTCAACGCGGTCGGTGCGCACCGTTGGCCGCTGTTTTCGAGCCTCGAAATGGGAGCTTACAAAGATTGGATGAATCAACGGCGGGCACTGGTCTCTCCCGGCAAATTGATGTGGACTTGGGTGCAAACCCATTTGCCCGATTGGTACGTCACGCAGCTTTGCGGCAAACCGGACGTGGATCAATTCACCGATCCGATCGGGCCACACCCCGAACAGATTCGCATCCTCACGTACCTCAGCATCGCGGCGGGTTGTCGCGGGCTAGGGTTCTGGTCGGACAAGTTCTTGTCGAAGGACACCCACAACGGCCGCGATCGGTTGCTGGAAATCGCGTTAATCAATGCCGAAATCGACATGCTGAAG
>JAYSXU010000939.1:0-2367 GCA_043716965.1 Fimbriiglobus sp. | reverse complement strand
CGTATTTGCCCAAGTTGAAGATTCTTTGCACCGGGGATGCGTGCGTGAATGGTTCCTTCAACTACATGGGCCACGCGAATACGGCATCATGGATTCGTTGCCTTGATGGCATGGCGAAGCTCGACGTTGATTTGATTTGCCCCGGCCACGGGAGCGTGACCGGCAAAGAACTACTTGGCAAACAGAAACGCTACTTTGTTGAACTGCGTGACGAAGTGCAAAAAGGTCTCGATGCCAAGAAGCCGTTGGCAGACATCACCAAAGGTCTTGACATGGCGTGGTATGAAGCATGGACCGGCAAGCCTGCGAAGAAGAACGACGACAACGTCAAGCACGTCTACGAAGAACTGACCGGCAAAATCGACCACGACCGCCTTGGTCTTCAAGCCGCGCCGCTCGATTACATTCCGCGACGTGACGCCACGGCAGTCACGCAGGGGTTACCTGCCTTGCTGCGTGATCCTGGTGCGGAGTAGCAGCAGTGGTGCGACGAAAAAAGCCCAGGGCAGCCTGGGCTTTTTTCGTCGCAGCTAATTTAGCCGCAAGTGCTGCAACCCGACTTGGATGCCGACTTACAACCGGAGGTTGTCATGGCGGTCAGTGCGGCGGTGGCGATCAGGAGTGCGAACAGGAACTTACGCATGGGAAAACCTTCCGTGGTTGTGCGATTGAACTCAGGTACAACCGTGGCCTGAGTTTTCCCCGCGTTGCACACTGCAACGGTTCAGGGATGTGCTGAAACTATCGGGAGTGCGGACACAGAAGTGTGATGGAATCATCGAATCCAGAATGCAAATCACAACCGCACGAGTGGGATTGTGCCGAGATGGGCGGCTGTGATGGTTAACCTAATCGTTCGGCGGAATGCGAAGTGCGGAGATAATTAGCCCGCGACTTTGTCCATTGACCACGGCAATTTCAGCTAAGTGGCCGACTTGTTGGAAGCCCATACTTTCGTTGATGTGCCGAGTCGCTTCGTTATGGTCGAAGTGCATACTGAGAAGTGTCGTCACGCCCAACTGCGGGCAATGGTCGATCATGCGCTGCTTGAGTAATCGCCCGAGTCCCCGTCGTTGATACGCCGTTGCGATGTACAGGCTGACTTCCGCAGTTGCGTCGTAGGCAGGACGACCGGCGTAGAACGACGTGAGGCCAATCCACGCCACGATCTGGCCGTCCAAGAGTGCGACCCACAATGGCCGCTTGTGCGGGTCAAATTTACCAAACCAATCCACGCGATCACTCACGGATATGGGACTGGTATCTGCCGTGGACCAACCGCCGGGAATGGATTGGTTGTAAATGTCCACAATGGCGGGCAGATCGGTTTCGATCGCGTCCCGAACTTGGATGTTCATGGTTTTCTCCAATACTGCAACAGCGGATTGTGATAGGATTTCATCATGAAACGTCATCGGATCGAAGTGATTGATCGAACGTATGCGGCCATCCTCGCCGCGAAAACGCCGGCAGATCGGATTGCAAACGCGGATGCGGCTCACCGCTCCGCCTGCTCAATGATACAAAGCCGTGTCGTGCAATTGTTCCCGGAATCAACCGACGAGCACAAGCACCTCGAATACTTGCGGAGGTTGTTAGGGCATGGAGCAGACGGATATCTTGCAACACGCCGTTGATACCTTGGACTGGTTGGATGTGCCCTATCTGGTCGTCGGCTCGATCGCCAGCATCGCCTACGGCGAAACCCGGTTCACGCAAGACATCGACATCGTTGCCGCGTTCGAGAAGCGGCACGTTGAAGGACTACTTGCCTCGTTTCCCAACCCCGAATTCTACCTCAGTGAATCGGCGGTCCGAGACGCGATTCGCTTGCAGTTTCAGTTCAACGTGATCCACCCGTCATCAGGCAACAAGATCGACTTTATTCTACCGCGTTCCGGAGCGTGGCCAGCAACCCAAATGGCGCGACGCCGGCCGGTGCGGATATTGCCGAACCGTGATGTGATGACCGCCGCCCCCGAGGACGTGATTCTGGGCAAGCTGTGGTACTACTCCGAAGGCGGCGGCGACCGGCACTTGCGGGACATTGCCGGGATCCTTCGCGTCACCGGCGACGGCGTGGACCGGGCCGATGTTGAACGCTGGGCGAAAGAACTGGGCTATCTTGAAGTGTGGCAACAGATCGTCGAAAAAGTCGATGGCCCCGATCTACCACCGGGGCCGGGCGTACCTTAACAGTCACTTTTGTAACGCCCGTGTTGAAAGTACCGAGGGCCGGACTTGAACCGGCGACCTATCGCTTATGAAGCGACCGCTCTAACCGCTGAGCTACCCCGGCTGATCGAATCCGTAATTTACAGGAATTCGCAACGTTGACAAGCCAGCCTGGGTTGGGCGGGAATGCCT
>JAYSXU010000938.1:0-2368 GCA_043716965.1 Fimbriiglobus sp. | reverse complement strand
GCCAACAGAAAATGCGCGATGCGCTCGGCACTTTTCGGACCGATGCCAGGGAGCTTCGTCAGCTCTTCGAGCAACTTCATGATCGGCGCACTGGCTTCAGCCACAACGGTTCCTGTTGAAGATTTTCACCACGGAAAACACGGAAAACACGGAATAAATCAGAAGCAGAGTGTTACCAAGAACGGTTAACCTGTATTTGTTTTACCACGTTTTCATTTCCGTGTTTTCCGAGTATTCCGGGGTGAAATTCTGGATCACAGCCCCGGAATGCCGCCGCCCAAGCCGCCGAGCATACTAGGCGGGATGCCCATCGCGGTGGCCATCTTTTGCGTTTCGGCGGCGAGTTGTTCGCGGGCCTTGCCGAGGGCTTGGTTCGTGGCCGCGACGATCAAGTCTTCGAGCATTTCGCGGTCGTTCAGCTTCACGGCTTCTTCGCTCAACCGACAGGAAACAATCTCCATCCGCCCGGTGACTTTGACGTGAACCATGCCGCCACCGGCGGTGCCTTCGGCGGTGATTTGCGCGATGGTCTGTTGCAGTTTCGTCGCCTCGCCCGCTAACTTGTCCTTGTTGGCAAGTAGCTTCACCATCGCGCCCATTTCGTTGAACATCGCTAAACCTCATCCGGATCGGGAAGCCCGTCCATCGGTGTTTCGGACCCGTCGTCGATCACAACAGCAGGTGTCAACGGTTGCGGTACGGAGAACGGGTTGAAGCCGTCATCGACCCGCATCAGTTGGGCACCGAGTGTGCTCATCGCTTTCTGGAACAACGGCAACTGAAGCAGGTCCTTCTTGCGGTCCGGCGGGTTCGGTGCCGCGTTCGCCGTCAGTGGTAGCCCGACGGCTTGTTCGTTCGTTCGCTCGACGCGAACTTGGCAGTCCTTGCCGGTGACCTTCTTCAACACCCGCCGGAACACTTCTTGGCTGGCGTCCGTCGCACAGCTATCATACGCGGCACTATAGGTGGTCGGAAAACGGATTGCAAGGGTGTTCGGCCCAATAATTGCAGGCAGTCCGGATGTTTCGAGGTGTTTCCCACGAACCATCCCGACATCCTGAACCACGTGGCTCCAGATCGCGGGCAAGTTTGCAGCAGTAATATCGCCGGTAGTCTTGTCGTGTGAAGAAGTTGCGACCACGACTGGCTTAGTCAGGTCGTTTTTTTTTGACGAATCGGTAACCGCTGCCGCAATCGCAGGTGCCGTTGTCTGAACAACACGAGAATTGTCTTTCGCCACGGCCTTCGCAGAAATTTGCGCAGGGATTGCCCCATTCGTCAGCATTTGCACCAACGATGTCACCGACAACATTTCTTCGAGCCGGCTTAACCGCACCACCGCCACTTCGATCAATACTTGAATATGTTGACTGCCCCGCAACTTGCCTTTCGTCGTGGTGAGAACGTCCAACCCGGCCAGCACAGTATCGAGGTTAGTTCGGCTGGCCGCTTCACGGATTTTCTGGTGTTGGGAGGGGATGCCTGGCAAGTCTTGGGCGTCCGCACCGGCTACGAGGATCACCATTAGGCCACGCCAGTAATCGACCAGTTGGTCCAGCAGTTCGCCCAGTTGCGCGCCCCGGTCCGCCGCCTTGCTGATGAGTTCGATGGCCTGCTTCGTGTCCCGCGCCAAGATTGCCGTGGCCAAGTTGTCCACCCACTCATCCCCGGCGGTGCCGAGCATTGTGTGCAACTTCTCGGCGGTCAACGTGCCGACGCAGTAGCCGAGTAATTGGTCCAGCATCGTCTGCCCGTCACGCATCGAACCGGCGGCACGCCGTGAGATGATGTGGAGGGCGTCGTCGTCGGCTTCGAGACCCTCTTTGCGGACGATGTGCCGTAACGTGTGAAAGATTTTCGTCGGCCCGATCGCGGCGAAGTCGAACCGCTGACAGCGGGACAGAATCGTGATCGGGATTTTCTGCGATTCGGTCGTGGCGAAGATGAACTTCACGTGCGGCGGCGGTTCTTCGAGCGTCTTCAACAACGCATTGAACGCCGAGTTCGACAGCATGTGAACTTCGTCGATGATGTAAATCTTGTACCGCGACCGTTGCGGGCGGAAGCCGACGTTGCTCTTCAAGTCGCGGATTTCCTCGACCTTGTTGTTACTCGCGCCGTCGATTTCCAGCACGTCGGTATCGTCGCCATTCGCAATGCTCAGGCAGATTTCGCACACGTCACACGGCGTTGCCGTCGGCCCTTTCACGCAGTTCAGCGCCTTGGCCAAGATGCGTGCCGTCGAAGTTTTCCCCGTTCCCCGCGCGCCGGTAAACAGAAACGCATGGGCAATCCGCCCCGAGATAATCGCGTTCGACAACCCCTGCGCCACATGCTCTTGCCCGATCAGGTCCGCAAACTGCTGCGG
>JAYSXU010000937.1:0-2371 GCA_043716965.1 Fimbriiglobus sp. | reverse complement strand
GGGCGAGTGCGGCTTTGCGTTTGCCTGATCTTGGCTTCGGGAACAATTGCACTGATTATCATGTTGAATGTCACAATCAATCAGGTTGGTGAAGTCGTTGAGTACGTGCATGGTTTTGGCCTTGTGAACCAAATTTTAATCGTCTCGTCCGCCCTGTTCTTTTTCCCAATGTTGTTACTCGGCACGATCTCCCCGCAAGTGATTCGGCTAACCGTGGCGGACCCCGCATGGGCCGGGGAAATTGCGGGACGGGTGTATGCGTGGTCCACGTTCGGCGCCATCGTGGGGACGTTCATGGCGGGTTATTTCCTCATCTCGACGATTGGCGTACTCCGAACAATATTATTCATCGCGTTGATACCGGCCATACTGCCCATACTCATCACCAACGTGTGGAAACAATCGGTGATGTTGTACAGCCTCAGTATGATATTTGGCGGCACGCTCTGTGGAATTGCGATGTTCCGGCCAAGTAGTGCTGGAATTGCGATGGAGACGAATTATTACACCATCCGCATTATTGAGGATTCCGATGAGAAAGATGTTCAAAAACTACAGCTAGACTTGTTGGTGCATTCCTGGGTCAAAGTCAGTGATCCAACTTTTATCTATTATAGCCACGAACAAATCCAGATGGAGTTGCTCCGTGTCATCAAAGAGGTTCACCCGGAGCAACAGAACGTGCTTGTGATCGGCGGTGGGGGTTACACCTTCCCACGCTGCGCAGGAACGCTCATTCCGACGGTAAAAATGGACGTGATCGAGATTGATCCCGGTGTCACAAGTATTGCGTACTCCCATCTCGGACTTGACCGCAAACTACCAATTCAGACCTACAATTGTGATGGGCGACAATTTATCACCGAACAAGCGCAACCGGGTTACTACCATCTCGTATCACTGGATGCCGTGAATGATTTGTCAGTCCCGTATCACTTATTGACGAAAGAATGCAACGACGCCGTCAAGCGAGTCCTGACACCCGACGGCGTCTACTTGATGACCGTGATTGACGTGCTGGAATATGGCCGCATCTGGAAATCAACACTGCTCACATTGCGGCAAAGTTTTGCCCACGTCGAATTGCTGGCATCGACCGATGAATATGATTTGGAACAGCAACAGGTCTATTGCATCTATGCGTCCGATACACCACTTGATTTGGCAAGGTTGCACAAAGTTGCCACCAAGCAAGGCGTCAAAGCGGTGTTCACACACCGGCTGCCACAGGACGAAGTGACCCGATTGTTATTGAAGGAAACAACCATCCTGACGGACCAATTCGCCCCGGTGGATAACATGATGGCGGAGGTGTTCCGGAACCGCAACACAAACCCGAAGGCCGATTCTGCGGAGTGACGTTCGGGCTATTTCTTGGCCGGTGCTAGTAAGGTAGTCGCTTCATTCGGGTGGTCATGGATGTAACGTGCGGGGCCGGAAAAGAATAGCAACAGTTGCTCAGCGCCTTGTTCCGCCATGCGGGGTGCCGCTGGGCCGACCATCTTTAATAGCACCGTGGCCGCCCGGCTGTCGGTTTGCAGGTAGACGTTGACGGACGGCTCGAACGTCGCTATTTCGTCTTGCGTGTCAGCCGTTTTTCGCGGCATCTTCAAAATCGCCACGGCCTTGACAGGCACCATCGGCATGACAGCACTCGCCTTCACTTTGCCGGTGGCGTACCAGACCATTCCGTCCGTGAACTTTGCCGCGACTTGCCACGTGAGTTCACTGCCGTTCGAGTCGGTCCAGAAAAACTTGCCGTTGCCCAAGTCCTTGATTTCCACGCACGGCACGTCCATTCGTCGCCACGCCAACGACGACCGATCCGGGTGATCGACGAGCCAATCGTAGACTTTGCTGTGGGCGGTAAAGGGTTCTTCACTCGCTTTAGCAGCAATGGTCGGTGTGCGAATCACTGTGCTGATGTTCTCCCGAAACGGGGTCGGGATTGCATCGAGAAATGCTTGGGACGGTTGCGTTGTGGTCGCCACGGTCGGGCCGGGGCGGCGTGGTGACACCCGGTTGTCATTCGCATTTGCGGCGTGACCACAAAGCACGCAAACGACGCCGATTGCCACTACTAGCCCGTTGGAAAAACGAGGGATACCCATCCCACACCTCTCGATCAATTCCACGCGGGTTACCGTACCACTGCGAGACTCTTTATCGTGTCCAAACTACCGGCGTCATGAATAATTCCGATTCTTCCGTCCGGTTGCTCTTGCCTCATTTACGGAAAATCGCGTATCTTCGCGCCGCTAGAGTGGGTCGAATTGCGCGCATTGATGGAGTCACAGAATGTTGCAAGGACGAGTGAAGACTTGGGTGAAACGCGGTGGTATCACGGTCGGGTTGTTGGTGCTGATTGGGG
>JAYSXU010000936.1:0-2371 GCA_043716965.1 Fimbriiglobus sp. | reverse complement strand
ATTGAAGGCTTGCTCCGCGACCTGTTCCGCGTGAAGCCGACGAAGTACGCCGACCTCACCGAAAACCTGACCCTTCACGGCCTGGACAAGCCCAGCATTCGCGTCACGTTGAAGGCCGGCGCTGACAAGAACGCCGCGGTGAATTTTGGCAACACCACCATCGGCGGTAGCAAAGCGGTCACGTTCGTGACGACGACCACGAACCCGAAAAAACCGATCGCGGTGTTGCGGTCGGACTTGAGTTCCCTGTTCCGGGACGGCTCCGCGAAGTCGGACGGCGAAGCCTGGAAGTTGGCCAAGTGGCTGCCCGATTACCGCGTCCGCAAGCTGCTCGGCAGTGATTTGCGTGACCCGACGAGCGAAGTGCAAGCGATCAAAATCAGCAACCCGACGGGCAAAGAAATCGCCCTCAGTCGCGGCGCGGGCAGCAACTGGACGTTCACCAACCCGGCAAACTTCGGCGATGCCGACGACCTCGGCGACAGCGCGGCGCAGTCCGCCACCGCCCCGATCACCGGCATCCGTCCACTGTTAACGGCCATCACTTCGCTGCAAGTTCAGTCCACCGAAGACTACCTGGAGAAGCCGGACGACCTGACCAAGTACGGCCTGAACGCCGGCGAGCCGAACATGCTCCGCATAGAATTAACGTCCAAATCCGGCACTGAAACATTGCTCATCGGTAAACCCGTCGAGCAGGGCGGCAAGCCCGCCACACCGGCGAAAGTCTACTGTCGCCTCGACGGCGATTCGGCGGTGATTCAAATTCCAGCGGACCGCATCGACGCCCTGCGGGCCACGTTGAACAACCCCGGTGAACTTCGCAACCGGGATTTACTGCCGCCGACGCAGCGGGCCAGCATCGACGCCATCGACATCACCGTCGGCGCCGGCACGATCAAGCTCCGCAAGATGCCGTTGACCGGCGAACCCGTCCCGCAATGGGTCGTGTACGGCGGCGCCAGCGGGCCGGTGCAAGCTAAAAATGCCGATGTCGAACTGTTGCTCACCAACATCACCAAACCCCGCGCGGCGCGGGACGTTCTGACGGCGCCCGACAATGCCGCGTTCGCGGACGCCGAGAAAAAGGCGACGATCCGCGTTTGGTCCAAGGGCATCGAAGCCAAGCCCGAAGCTAAAGTCGAACCAGGTCAACTGCCCCCCGAACCCGCGATTAGGGGAACGCCGAGCGAGTTGGTTCTCGGCAAGAAGGACGCCGACATCGTCTTCGTTCGCAAAACCGTGGACGGCAAAACGGCGGATTTGAAGGTGCCGGATAGTCTGTTGCAACTGGCCACGAAATCGCGGCTGGAGTGGATTGACCCGAAGCTGAAATCGTTCAGCCCGGCAGCCGCCAACCGCCTGACTTTCAACCGCGGCGCCGAGACGATCGACCTGGAAAAGAACGACCCGACTGGATTTTGGACCTACGCCAAGCCGGACGCGATGAAGGGCCGCACCGCCGATGTTGAGAAAGTCTCGAACCTGATCGGCGTGCTGTCCAGCCTGTTCCCGGAACGGGTGACAGCGGAACAGCCGACGCCGGATGACCTGAAGAAATTGAACCTCGACCCCGCCGCACCCCGGATGCAAGTGGTGGTCGGGTTGAAGGACGACGCCGACAAAGTGCGGACGTACCTGTTCGGCAACGACACCGACGACAAAAAGAGCGTACTGCTTCAACAAGCCGGTCGCGCATACGTGGTGCAGGTGAGCCGACTCGCGTTCGATAAGTTAGCCACGGAAAACTTGCGCGACAGCGTCGTCTACCGGCTGGATCCCGCGAAGGTGAAGGTGATGAAAATTCGCGGCTGGAAGGGGTTCATGGGCGCGACGGAACCCGTCGCCTACCTGCTGGAGAAAAAGGACGGGACGTGGACCACGCCGACGCCGAATTGCACCCCCGACCAAGCCAAAATCGAAGCCCTTGTTGCGGCAGCGTGTACCCCGAAAGCGGAAGCTTTCATCGGCCTCGGGCGGGTGGAACACGGGACGATCGTGGACACGAACCCGGACGGAATTGAACTCACCCTGCAAGCCGACGCTGAACCCGTGACTCTCGTCGTCGGCAACAAACTCGAAACCGGACTCTCCAACGCAACGTCGTCCGCCACCCCCGGCGAAACGTTCCTCTTCAACGCCAAAACCATCCGCCAGTTCACCGACAAACCGGCCTCATTCCAGAAGTAACCGTCAGTGGCAAGGTGTTAGTTTGGTCATTTCGTCCCGAATCACCATCGGAACTTGCTGAGTGCCCTGAAGGGGCACCGGGTTGTAGCCACAGGTGGAGCGAAGCGCAACCCGTGGATAGTGACACCACATTGTCACTCGCCCTGAAGGGGCGACGGAATTCCGCGGCCCCTTCAGGGCA
>JAYSXU010000935.1:0-2375 GCA_043716965.1 Fimbriiglobus sp. | reverse complement strand
AGGATGCGTTTCAGGCGACGTTCCTTTCGCTGGCCAAGAAGGCGACGAGCGTTCGAGAAAACCTCGCCGGGTGGCTGCATCGGGTGGGGTATCACGCGGCGCTGAAATCGCGGCAGAGCCGACGCGGGAACCCACTGGTTGAGGAACCGCCGTCGCGTCCGGCGGAGAGTTCTTGCCCCGACACATCGCAACTGATCCACGCCGAACTCGCGTCGTTGCCGGATCGGTATCGGTTGCCGCTATTGCTCTGCGACCTCGAAGGGCTAACGCACACCGAAGCGGCGAAACGGCTCGGTTGGCCGGTCGGCAGCGTCTCAGGTCGGCTGGTGCGGGGCAGAGAACAGTTAAAGGCGAAACTGCTGCGGCACGGCATCGCGTCGGCAGCCGTCACAGTCACAACCCTGCCGCTTCAAGCGGCGAGTACCCTGATTCGGATGACTACATCGACCGCAACCGGCGGAGCCATTTCGCCCACGGTTGCGGCCCTTTCACACGGAGTTCTGTCCGCCATGCAAATCGCAAAACTCAAGCTCACCGCCACGATCGCCGCCGGGGTCATCGGCCTCACGGGAATGGTCACAGTTGTCGGCGTGTCCGCATCGCCGCGACCCGACGACACGCCTGCGAAAAAGGAAGCCCCCGTTGCGGCGAAGAAGGCGGAGCAGCCCGTCGAGAAGCCACTGATCGCGGATTCAAAGCAACGGGCCAAATCGATTGCCCAACTGAAGCAGATCGTTCTTGCCTGTCATAATTACGAAAGCGCATGGCAACATTTGCCGGCCGATGTGGTCGATAAGGACGGGAAGCCGTTGCTCAGTTGGCGCGTGGTGATCCTGCCGTTCATTGAGCAAGAGGAGCTATTCAAACAGTTCAAACTCGACGAACCTTGGGATAGCACGCACAACAAGAAGGCATCGGAAACCGTGGTGAAGTTGTTCACGAACGGCCACGAGCCGAGAAACACCAAATACCCGATGACGTTTTTTCAGCGACCCACTGGCAAAGGCACGGCTCACGAACCGGGCGAGAAGATCAAGTTTACGGACATCACGGACGGCATGTCGAATACGATCGTCATCGTCGAAACGAACAAGGCAATCGAATGGGCGAAACCTGATGACTTGACGTTCGACTGGAAGAAGCCGATCGAACTTCGTGGGCCATTCGCCAATACGTTTCAAACTGCGTTCGGTGATGGTTCGGCACGGTGCTTTGCGGGCGGCGTAACGGCAGAGGCAGCTGCGATGTTTGTCAGTCGGAGTGGTGGCGAGGTGATCGAGGAGAAACACTACAAAGGTATCGGCTGGCTAGCCGTGAATTCAGTCGAACACCAGAAAGAGGCAGCCGAGTTGTTGCAGGAACTCACGGAACGAACCGCAATGCTGGAAGAGTCCCTTGCCGAGAACCACAAACTGACACAGGAATTGACGAAACTCCAGAACGATCGCGTGAAGCGTGACCATGCCAAGACAAAGGCGAACCTCGACCTCATGCAGCAACTGTTAGAAATAGAACGTCGCGTTAGTGATGCAGCGACCCGCAAACTGCAACTGGAAGAAAGATTGCGACACGAGAAGCAGCAACCCCCGGTGCCCACGAAAGATGCCCCACCAAAATCCCCGCAACCGTAGGGGCAGCCATCGTGAGTGCTTTCCGGGCTGAAATCTTGACACACTTTGACAGGGGTGGCAGGCTTACATGACGTGGTTTTGTAGGTCGTGGTCGAGGCTTTGCGAGGCCCGACATGTGACTATCACCAGAACGAAATCAGCCGTTTGTTCGGTGGCTGCTTCGTGTCGGGCCTCGTCGCCAAGCCTTCTCGACCACGACCTACAAAACGTTCCAGAAACTTTCGCCAGACCCACCTTCGGTCCCCCAACCAATTGACACGTCCCCCTTGCTCGCTCTATAGTCTGGGTGCGTCATATCGTGGCCGCGATCTGCGGAGGGGTTGGTGGGATGCCGACTTCGGCGGGTTCGTCTGATTTTGTGCCGTTGTTGCCCGCTTCGTTGGAAGGAGCGAGGAGCAATCCGGACGACGCACCGACAATCATTACACCCAACCGCCAAGGATTGCCTTCGGACCCCAGTATTGGGTTGGCGGTCGGCAGCATTTTGGGGCATTACGAACTGTTGGGGTCGGTCGGCGTGGGTGGCATGGGGGCGGTGTTGAAGGCCCGCGATCTGGAACTGAACCGCATCGTCGCGCTGAAGATTCTCCCGCCACGCATGGCCCGCGATCCCGATAGTGTCACGCGGTTCAAGCAAGAAGCCCGTGCCGGGGCGTTGCTCGACCACGACAACATCGCCCGCGTGTTTTCGATCGGCGAAGACCAAGGCTTGCACTTCATCGCGTTCGAGTTCGTGGACGGCGA
>JAYSXU010000934.1:0-2380 GCA_043716965.1 Fimbriiglobus sp. | reverse complement strand
TCCGAAGAATTGGAGCCTTCCCGAATAGGTCAAATACGGACGGTGCAAGAGTGAGAGTTACTCTCGGTTTTTCTCGGAGAGTGTTCACCAACGATTCCACGGCTCGAACCACGTCCGGCGGAAGCCCTGTTACGGCGATAGTTTGCGGCATGGCATTCCTCGCGGGTCGGTACCGATTTCGATCATCACTTCACCGCAACAATTCCGTGACCCGCTGCACTAGCTCGTTGGCGGGCACGGTCACTTCTTCGCGCTTGGCGAGGTCTTTGATTTTCCACACGCCGTTGGCGAACTCGTCGCCGCCGGCGATGAGGGCGAGTTTGAAGCCGCGCTTGTCGGCGTACTCGAATTGGGTCTTCAGCTTCTTGGCCTCGGGGTACACTTCCACGGCGATGCCGGCGGTGCGCAGTTCTTTGGCGACCCGTTGATAGTCGCCGAGTCGGGTGCTGTCGAAGTGCAACATGAGGGCTTGGGCGGGCGTCGATTGGCCGGTCAGCCACGGGTGCTTAATTTCATCCATTGCGGTTAACAACCGATCGACGCCCAAGGATGCGCCGACGCCGGGCAGGACTTGCTTGGTGTACTTGCTGGCGAGATTGTCGTATCGACCACCTGAGCAAACGCTGCCGATACCGGGCAGGTCGGTCAGGAAGGTTTCGTAAATCGTGCCGGTGTAATAGTCCAGACCCCGAGCGATGCTCAGGTCAATCCGAATACGCCCTTCGGGGATGCCGACGGCACTAGTGACCGTGAGCAGTTCGCGCAACCGCTTCACGCCTTCTTGCGTTTTTTCGTTGCTGCCAAACAGGGATTCGACACGGTCCAACAAGTCCGCGTTGCTACCCTCGGCTTCGGAGAGTGTCAGGACTTTCGCGGCTTGTTCGGTGGACACCCCAGCTTCGCGGACCATTTCGTCGATGACTTTGTCCCGACCGATCTTCAGTAACTTGTCGAGTGACCGCAACAACGGCACCGTCTTGTCCGCCACGCCGATGCTTTCCAACAAGCCGTTCAGTACGAGCCGATTGTTGACGCGGATCGTGAATCGCTCGAAGTTCAACGCGGTGAACAGGTCGTTGATGACGAGAATCACTTCGATGTCGGCGGCGTTGGCCGTGGTGCCGATCGTGTCGAAGTCGCACTGCCAGAACTCGCGGTACCGCCCCGCCGCCGTGTTCTCCCCCCGCCAGACCGGACCCATCGCGTACCGCTTGAACGGAGTGCCGAGTGCCGGGACGTACTGCGCCGCGAACCGGGCGAACGGGACAGTCAGGTCGAACCGCATCGCCACGTCGCGGTCGCCGTGATCCTTGAAGCGATACACCAGCCGGTCCGATTCGTCGCCCCCTTTGCCGAGTAGCACTTCGGCGTATTCGAGTGCGGGCGTGTCGATCGGCGCGAAGCCGTAGGAGCGATACACGTCGCGGGCGGTTTGCAGCACCCGTTCACGCGGGATCATGAGCTTGGGTTCGTAGTCGCGGAACCCCTTCAAGGTGCGCGGTTCAATCAACTGAGACACAGCAGAATCCTCGGCCATCGCACCTAACAAGTTTCACCACGAATCACACGAATCAATCAAAAAAATTAGGAACGGATTCACGCAACCAATTCTTGAGTAGCTGATTTCTGATTCGTCTGATTCGTCTGATTCGTGGTTTGAAACTGTTTTGGGTTAGCGGTTTTTGTATCGGGTGCTGACCCGCTTCATGAAGCGGTTTTCTTCTTCGGTCAGCGAGGCCTTGCCCTGGCGGGCAATTTTATCGAGGAGTTGGTCCATGCGTTCCTCGTCGCGGTGTTGCTCGTCCATTTCGCGTTGCATCCGCTTCACATTTCGGGCGGTCACCCAGCGCTTGATGAGGCCCTGCCGCTTCGCTTGTGGGGGTGGAATTTCGTCCTGATCCAGACTCAGGTAGCCCTGGGAGAAGTCGCCGTATTCGGAATCTTCTAGTTCCATCGCGTTCATCTTCATCCAACAACCAAACGCGATGAACAGCCCCAAGGCCATCGGCCACACCTCGTTGGATGCGAAGCTCGCAATCAGCATTAACACTGCCGCGACATACCCCGAATACGCTGCGACCGCGATACCGTTGGTGTAGCTGCTTCGTGCCCAAACAATGCCTTGCAAAATCTGCCCCCCATCCAAGGGGTAGCCGGGGATCAGCGCTAACAACAACAACACCCAACTCAGCCAGAAGACGCGATTGACCCAGACTAGCCATGTCTGCGCCACGGCCCGTTCGGCTTTCAACTTCACAGTCGCTTCTTGTACTGCAGTTGGGTCGTTCAACTTCGACGCCATGTCATCGCTGGGCTTTACAGGTTCGGCAGTGCCGGGTTCGTAAAGTCGCATACCGTACTGGCTGGTGTAAATCCGCCC
>JAYSXU010000933.1:0-7018 GCA_043716965.1 Fimbriiglobus sp. | reverse complement strand
ACCAGTAAGCATTGAGCCAATATCATTACATGCGAATTTCGACAAAGCAAAGGAGAGTGATGTAGTGACAATACGCAAGCGATTTGCAGTTGCCCTCTCGTTCCCTGGTGAACACCGCGAATTAGTGAAGAAAGTTGCTAATAATTTACGAGATATATTTGGTGAGTCGAGAATCTTCTATGACGAGTTCCATCAAGTAGAACTGGCTCGCCCGAATCTCGATCTTTTGCTACAACGGACATACGGTGACGATGCGGATTTGGTGGTTGTTTTCGTCTGTGGGAAATATAGCGAAAAAGAATGGTGTGGATTAGAATGGCGAGCAATTCGGAACCTGATGAAATCTAAATCACGAAAAGACGAAGATGTCATGTTTCTCCGTCTTGATTCTGAACAGCTCGAAGGTCTGTTGTCGATAGATGGGTATATCGACATTTCCGCGAAGAAGCCCCGCGAGGTAGCTGATTATGTGTTTCAACGGTGGACTGCAACTCGATAATTTGTTGAGATGGCGATCGTGCGATCTGATGAAGCGGTCGAAGTTACGAGCGGTAAACGCAAAGTAATCAGCTATTTGTCGGGTGTCAATCTCATGTCGGGCTTCGTAAAGCCTCGACCACGACCTACAAGACTGCTCAGGCTTCTCCGTACCGCTCTGGCGCATACCGGGTGGCGAGCAAGCCGGTGGCTTCCTCGACGTTGATCTTTTGGACCAGGACGCCTTCTTGCCCGTAGGGGAGGTACGCTTGGCACTCGCCGGACGGGGCGATGAGGGTGGTTGCGGATTCTTGATAGCGGAGCGCGTAGTTGACGCTGGCGAAGTAGATTGTGTTCTCGCGGCTGCGCATCATCATCGCCTTCTCGTAGTACGGCGAGTCGGCGGCACCCCATTGCGTCAGTTGAACACCGTGTTTCTCGTTGCCGGTGTGCTGGGGGTGGAAGACGATTTTGGCGCCGCGCACCGCCGCCCACCGCACCGTCTCCGGGTAGCGCCACCCCTCGTGGCAAATCGCCACGCCGAACTTGACGCCGTTGATCTCGAACAATCGCCGGGTGTTTCCTGGGATGTAGAACTGGTCCTCGCTGGGGTCGAGTTGGTTCTTAGTCTGGTACCCTTGCAACCGGCCCTGGGCGTCGATCACATAAGCCGCAATCTGTCGCCCCGCCTCCGTGATTCGTTCCATCCCAAGGATCGTCGCCACTGCATACGTTCGCGCCCACTGCGCCACGGACTGAAGTGCCCGCTCCTGGTCCGCCCGGTCAAACGGGTACACGGCAAAATCCTGACCCCGCAAACCGGGCAGGTGAGCCTCCGGAAAACACACAATCTCCGCCCCCTGCGCCGACGCCTTCGCCATCAACTGCTCGACCTTCGCCAACCCTTCCTCAAACGTGGAGGCCACAGCAGGAGATGCGAGGGCGATGAGCATGGGTCAGTCTCTTAAGGGGGAGGGCTTGGGCTGAGATGGTTAAAGAATCAACAATACGGATCAACTGCGTTTGGTCATGATTGACCCCGCTACACCCAAACCGCCGACTACCAATCCAGCGGACGACAGCAGATACCCGATTCCCAGCGTGATGAACTCCCAGAGGAAGTTCCCAATCGCGTCACCAATTCCGAGAACTGCGCCGGCAATGCAGCCCAATCCGAACCCGCCGGCCAACAGTATTGCCAACACATGGTGCCGACGGCCGATCGCCCGGATGCCGAACACCCCGGCGGTGTACAGCAAAGCGATGAACCCACTGAAGCAGCACGAGAACTGCCAAGTCAAGGTTAGCACGAGTGCCATCCGACCAGCCGGGTTCTGTCGTTCACGTTCCCCTTCGCCGATCCCAGCTTCTCGTGCGATCACATGCCGCTCGTACTCGGCGAACCGAGGTGACATCGTCTGGAGGTGTGTACCTACGGTTATGACAGCCACGCTAATCCAGATCAGAGCCAATCCGGCGATCCAACATGCCGAAAATCTGCCCAATGTCACTGGTCTCGGTGGCACGTTCGTGGAATCAGCGACATCGCGTATTTTAGACATGATTAACCATTACGTCGCGTGGTTCGTAGCAACTGCGGAGGCGACCTGCACAGTTTCTTGGGCGTGCTGTCCGATCAGAACATACGCCGCAGCCAATGCTTCATCGTCTTCGAGATCCCACACGCCACTCGCTTCCATGCGGCCGGCGGTCATTGCCAAGTTTGCTAGCGTCTGACCTAATCGCCAGTCAGGTCGCAGACGTGCGAGTTCGGCTAAGGCGGCCCACAACTCTTCGCGTGTCAATTCGGCTGATGTCATAGCTTCTCTCCGACTCTGGGAAGACCACCGACCGGCCCCCGCAATTCACCCGTGACTTCGACCGTGATCGGAACTCCGGGAAGATATTTCGCAACCCGAGTCGCGCGGGTCACGCCGTCGAAAATCACCAACTCGCCATCGCTGCCACGCTTGACTTCGGGTGGCGGCATTCCTGCAATCGAGACCCCATGTCGTGCGACTTGTCGGTGTAGTTTAATCGGGTCCGCCCCGTCCCGACGAGAACCCGGCAAATGCAGCGTGGCGGGATCAACTTGGACGAACTCACGCGGCTTCATAATGGCATGATACCGGACCTAAAATCGAAAAGCGAGTTACGAAGAATGCGCCACCAAGCCTGAACCGGACCTTCTTCCTGCCGGTTTTTCCGCCTGCGCCCTTGTCACTTCGGGGTGGGGCTGCCATAATCACAGTCTTACTTTGCACGAAATACCGGACAGTGTGGCTTCTTGGCCGCGCTGCTTGTTTTTCACGATTCTGTTTGGGGTGGCGAGGGTAGCGGGTGAGCGTTTGCTCCCTGCGAGAGTCGCAGCCCCCAGAGGTTGACCATGTCGAACTTTGCCAAGCTTACGGTTACGCCCCGCATTGGAACTGGCACTCGCGCTGCGATGAAGCTGCGTATGAAGGGGCTGGTTCCGGCTGTGATCTACGGTCACAAAGAGCCGGTCGCCCACATTTGTGTGAGTGCCGAAGAACTCGACCGGGCGATTCGGGTGCAGCACGCCCGGACGTTTAACCTGACGGTGGACGGCAAAACGGACACGGTGCTGATTAAAGAATTGCAGTGGGATTACCTCGGCAAGACGATGATTCACGTCGATTTTGAACGCCGGTCCCTGACAGAACGGGTCAAAGTGACGGTGCCGATCGAACTGCGCAACACCCCGAAACAAATGGGCGGCGGGGTGTTGGACCAGCCGATGCACGCAGTCCACATCGAATGCCCACTCGGTAGCATTCCGGAAGCGATTCGCATCGACCTGACGACGCTCACGATCGGCCACCCGATCCATGTGAAAGAACTTCCACTCCCCGAGGACGTGAAGGCCCTGGACGGCCCTGAAATGGTCGTCGTGCAACTGAAACTCCCAGGCGCCGAAGCCGTCGTCGCCGAAGCCACCGGCGTCGAACCCGAAATCCTGACAGCCAAGAAGACGAAGGATGGCGAGGAAGAGTAGTGGTGAGTGGATAGTGGATAGTAAATCTAAGAGTTCGGAACGGTGAACTCTAGCTACCTCATCTGGTATCTATCTGTTTCTTACTATCCACTACTCACTATCCACTCACCACTATGAAATTAGTCGTTGGCCTCGGGAACCCTGGGGCGAAATACTCGGGGACGCGGCACAACATCGGGTTTGCGGTCGTGGACTATCTGGCGGCGGACCCGACGTGCGGGCCGTTTCGCAGTAAGTTTCAGGCGCAAGTTGCGGAACTTAAGGTTGGCGATGAGCCGGTGTTGCTCGTCAAACCCGAGACGTTCATGAACCTCAGCGGGCGGGCGGTGCGGCAGATTGTGGACTTTTACAAGCTCACTGCTGTGGACTTGCTGGTGGTGAGCGATGACATTAACTTGCCGCTAGGCAAGCTGCGCGTCCGAGCCAGAGGCAGTCACGGCGGGCAGAATGGGTTGCGGAACATTCAGGTGAACTTGGGCACCGACGAGTACCCCCGATTGCGTGTGGGGGTCGGCCAGCCCAACCCCGGTGAAGCGATCGACTACGTGCTGTCCCGGTTCAAACCCGGCGAACATCAGGCAGTCGAAGATGCCATCGCCAAGGCCGCAAGCGCTGTACTGGTATGGGTGCGATTAGGTCTCGAAACGTGCATGAACCGCGCCAACGGGTCGGAAACCGAGCCGAAGCCCAAGAAGCCGAAGCCGGTTGACGAGAAGAAAAAGGACGAGTCTGAGACCAAGAAGAAAACGGACGAAAACGTAAGTAGCTAACTGTTTTGGGTTTGAGCCGTAACCCCACCCCCTAGCCCCCTCCCCGACGCGGAGAGGGGGAACACGAAAACGCCTTCTGGCTCCCCTCTCCGTATCGGAGAGGGGTTGGGGGTGAGGTGGATTTTGGATTGACGATTGACCTGCGACGTTAGATGGCGGTTGCTCCCCCACTCGTGTGCGGTGGGGGTCGGGCTGGGGCGAAGGTTCTTCGCGCCACCGAGCCAGGGTAACCCGGACGATACCAGACTGTTGGGAGACTCCCAACCGAGGACGCGATGCCTGTTGAACTGTACGAAACGCTATTTATTCTCGATTCCACCAAGCTCTCGTCCGAGCCGGACGCGGTGAAAGCGCAACTGCACACCACGCTGGAACGCTACGGTGCGGAAATCATCGTCAGCCGCCCGTGGGACGATCGCAAGCTGATGTACCCGATCAAGAAGCAGAAAAAGGGCGCCTACCACGCCGTCTATTACAACGTCGAAAGCACCAAGCAACGCGACATCGAACGCGACTTCGCCATCAACGAAAGCGTGTTGCGGTTGATGACCTCGCACATCGACCCGAAGTGGGCCGAAGCGATCATGGACGTGGCCAAGAACGACACCGGCTTGGCGTTCGCCATTCGCGGGATGCAAGAAGAAGCCAGTTCCGACGGCCTGATGCCGAACCTCGACGGCGGCATGGAAGGCGAAGCGTTCACCGCCGCCGGTGGCGGTCGTGGCCGTGGCCGCCGCGAATACGGCGACAAGGATTGACGCCTACTGACCTTGCCGGTTGCGTCCGAATCGGCATAACTTCCTAGTGACGGCTCCACCCACACGCTACAACTTCCAAACTTACCAAAACTTCCAACCGGGTGGAATCGGTCCCAGGAGCACAGGTCATGGCAAACCTGAACAAGGTGATTCTAATCGGTCGGCTGACGCGAGACCCGGAAACGCGGGCGTTCCAAACGGGCGGCATGGTGGCCAAGTTCGGCTTCGCGGTCACGAACCGCAAGAAGAACGCCCAGTCCGGCCAGTGGGAAGACGACCCGATGTTCGTCGATGTCGAAGTGTTCAACCGCGGCGAGTTCGGCAAGCTGGCCGACTTGGTCCGCGACCGCTGCCGCAAGGGCAGCCAACTGATGCTCGAAGGCAAGTTGATCCTCGACCGCTGGGACGACAAAGCCACGGCGGAGAAGCGGTCGAAACTGAAGATCGTCGCCGACAACATTCAACTGCTTGATCCCCGGACTGACGGGATGGGCAGTTCCCAGCAAAGTGGCGGCATGGACGAGGATGGGGGGGAAGCTCCGCCACCTGCCCGCTCCAACAATAGTTACGGCAACAACCGGGGATCGGCCCCCCGCAGTCCCGCAAAACCGAACGCGGGCTACTCGGCTGGCCCCGACGACGACCAGAATAACGACGACCACCAGACGGGTGAGATTCCGTTCTAACTTTATCCCAGTGAACCCACGGGGATCGGGCCTTTTAACCCGATCCCCGATTTTAACTCTGAAGGCTTCCTCCGATGGCCAAAGCAACCACTAAAGCCAAGGGCAAGGGCGACTCGAAGTCCAAGTCCGCCACCGCCGTTGTGGAAAAGAAACTTCCGCAAAAGAAGATCCGCAAGCGGAACCAAGTCAAGAAGGGCAAGCACGGCGGAACGCTCGTGGTGCTCATCGAAGACGTGGCCCACCTCGGCAAGCAAGGCGACCTCGCCGAAGTGAAGCCGGGCTACGCTCGCAACTACTTGTTGCCGTACAGCCTCGCCGTCATTCCGACCGAGCACAACTTGAAGCTGTTGGAACGCTACAAGATCAAAGTCGTAAAGGCGAAGGAAGCCCGCGTTGCGGACTTGAAAGTTCTCGCCGAACAAATCAGCCGCCTGATGAGCTTGACGATCGAAGCCAACGCGACCGAGGACGGCCACCTGTACGGCTCGATCGGCCCGATCGAAATCAGCAAGACGCTGAAGGGCAAGAACTTGATGATCGAAGCCGACATGGTGAAGCTCGAGCACCCGATCAAGGAAGCCAACACCCTGACCGAAGTGCCGCTCAGCCTCGGCTACGGCATCGAAGCGAAGATCCAAGTCCTGGTCGTGGCGCTGCAACAGACGCCGCCCAAGAAGTAACGTAACTTTGCAAGTCTAGCCGCGAGTGACTGCGGCTAGACTATTGCTGGTAGCACCCGGTCGAGAATTCGTGCTGTGTATTTATGGTCGTCGTGGAATAACACGATGTCGTTCGGTTGAATCAGTTCGATCACTTCGGTCGCACACGTCTCGGCATCGGCTTCGGACCGGCATTGCCAATCGCCGCCATCCAGGGACCAGTTAATCACGCGCATCCGTTGGCCCCACGCCGAAGCCAGAATGCCGGGGGTTAGCCTGCCGAACGGCGGGCGAAAGACGGCGGGGCGTACCCCTGCTGTATCGGTGACAACCCGTTGACACGTTGCGATGTCCCGCCAGATTCGTTGCCCGGCGAGCATCGGCCATCGGGTGTGGCTGTACGTGTGGTTGCCGATCGTGTGGCCCGCATCGACGATTTGCTTGACGACGTGCGGTGCGCGTTCGACACGATTGCCGACGAGGAAAAAAATGGCTTTTACGTCGTATTCGCGCAGTTTTGCTAGTACGGCGGGGGTGTGGACGGGGTGCGGTCCGTCATCGAAAGTCAACAGCACACGGGACCGAGAGCAACGTTGGACAACGGCATCAGGGATCAATCGTGTGTGCCACCCCGGACGTTTGGCAAACATCA
>JAYSXU010000932.1:0-2383 GCA_043716965.1 Fimbriiglobus sp. | reverse complement strand
ATTCCGAACCCGTCGCAAAAATCACGGTTTACTGGCCGTCGGGTGGAGCGGAACAAGCGTTCAAGAACTTGGTACCCGATCGTTACTGGAAGCTGTCGGAGGGGCAGTAGGCACATCGCGTTGCACGATTTGAGCAATTTTCCGCGCAACTTGCCCTTCGCCGCAACTCCGTCTGGTTCGGACCGGCTGCACAGTCTGAACGGCATACATCTTGCTAAACTGATTTAGAAGTGTAACGACATTATTGAAAATAACGACGGAGCTTCGCATGAAAATCACTGGCATCGGGTTACTTGTGATGGGCGGGCTGTTGATGATGTTCAGTCTGGTGTATTACCTCATCGCAGCGCAGCCGTCGGCCAACAACCCGGAATCGCAGTTCTTTGAACCCATCTTCGCGCTCGGCGTTGGCGTTGCGTCCACGGTAGCGGGTGGGTTGATTCTTTGGTTCGGCGGGCGTGGGTATACCGAAGCCAAACTTCGTCCGGTCAACCCGAAAATGTAATGCCGTTCCAGACTGTTGCGAGGTAAGGTGGTTCATCGCTAGAATCACACCAAGGCGGTACCCACCCCATCGTGGGTATCATCTCAATCTCCCTTCCCCAGTCTGGATACACCATGACCCGATCCGCTGTTCTCCACCGGTTTGCACTTGTTGCTGCTTTACTCACCTCTTCCATCGCTATCGCGTCCACACGCCTGGAAGACTCGAAACCAGTTCGCGCACTTCTGGTCATTGGCGGTTGCTGCCACGATTATGCCAAGCAAAAAGACTTGCTGACCAAAGGCGTTTCGTCACGAGCTAACGTGCAATGGGCCATCGCCTACGACGCGGACAAAGGCACAAAACATTTGAACCCCATTTACGAGAACCAAGACTGGGCGAAGGGGTACGACGTGATTGTTCACGACGAATGTTGCGCGGACGTGAAAGACAAAGCCGTCGTGGACCGCATCCTTCAACCGCACCGCGATGGCGTGCCCGGCGTCGTCTTGCACTGTGGGATTCACTGCTACCGGACGGAAGGTTACCCCAAGGTTACCACGCCGTGGTTCGAGTTCACCGGCTTGGCATCAACGGGCCACGGCCCCCAAGCGCCGATTGCGATCACCTTTTTGGACAACACCAACGCGATCACCAAGGGCTTAGCGAACTGGAAAACTAACAACGAAGAACTTTACAACAACTCCACGGGTCATCTCCTCGACACCGCCACGCCGCTCGCCAAGGGTTTGCAGACGTACAAGGACAAGAGTGGTAAAGAAGTTTCTGCCGAGTCGGTCGTCGTGTGGACCAACACTTACACCAAGAAGGCAAAAGTCTTTGCCACCACCTTGGGCCACAACAACGAAACCGTTAGCGATGAAAAGTACCTCGATTTAGTCGCAAAAGGGTTGCTCTGGACAGTCGGCAAACTTGATGATGCTCATTTGAAGCCCGCCAAGCAAGTCATGCTCGATAACTGATTGTCGGTGATACGTTGTCTGCCATCGGGTCCGATTTCTGGACCCGATGTGCAAAATCCGAATCAGTTTTGGTCTGAACCGCCTGCGTCACGTCTCACAATCGTTCAAGTTCGCCACGCCGTTCGCCGATAGTGCATCTCGTATCTTTCCGTCCAGGGATGTTTTGGACAAACACGGGGCAGGGACATGCCGATGAAGCGTTTCCCACTCTGCCGTATTGGGCTTGGCTTTTTCGTGCTATTCACGGGTTGCCAACTTCCGTCTGCGACCGATCGCAATACCGTTTCATCGCACATTCAGCAGCGAATGGGGCTGAGTGTCGGTCCGCCGCGACCGTTAGACCAGGTCATTGTCCCACCCGGATTGGCACTGGATCTGCCGATCATTGAAGACCATGCGGTGTTGCTGGCGTTGTGGAATAACGCGGCGTTTCAAGAATTGTTAGTGGACTTGCAGATTACCAAAGCCGACTTGATCCAAGCGGGATTACTGCCGAACCCGGAAGTGGTTTACTTCTTCTACACACCGGAAAAGCCCTTCAAATACGCGCTAGATTTCCCCATCGAAGCCTTATGGTTACGCCCGATCCGTATCCGAGCCGCCGAGCGCGAAAACGCTCGGGCCACGGAACGGTTGACCCAAGCGGCACTGGACCTGATCCGTGATACGCGCCAAGCGTATTCCGATCTGGTGTTGGCGCGCGAACGGGTGCGCGTGGCGGACGAAGCAGTGAAGTTACGAAGTCGGATTGCCGAACTGGCGGAGGGCCGGTTGAAAGCCCGCGCTGCCAGCGTCCAGGAAGTGGCGACCGCGAAGATTGACGCCCTGCTGGCCAAACAAGACTTGGCACGCATCGGTTTTGAAGTGGCACTAGCCGAAGAACGCATGAAGAACCTGACGGGGTTGGGGGCCACAC
>JAYSXU010000931.1:0-21031 GCA_043716965.1 Fimbriiglobus sp. | reverse complement strand
CTGGGAGCACTCAGCCCAGGGTGAGCCGCTTCGGCGTAACCCTGGGTTCCCGGATCGCTATTCCTAGCAGTCTGAAGGACTGCGAGCCGCGAGCCGGGAACGATGGCTGTCAGCCCTTCAGGCTGAGACTTTTTACGTGTACGACCCATGGCGGCGTCGCCAAGCCTCCTTGCCCTGGGCTGAGTGCTGCCAGGCTTTCAGCCTGAAGACAAAGAATGCCTGTGCAGTGAACAAGTTTTCCAACAACTCTCGTGACGCTCACCCGATATGTACCTCTCCCACATTTCTCACTTGACATCTCTCTGCCTCTTTGGTTTAATACCTAAAGTCTTAGGTGTTAGGTGTGCCACTGCGGGAAGGTGACTGACTGTGGATGAATTACCAACCCCGACGCCACGGGAACTCGAAATCTTGAAGGTACTCTGGGAACACGGCCCCAAGAGCGTGTCGGACGTTCACAAACTGCTGCGCGTTTTGGACGGCAAGCAGACGGCGCCCAACACCGTGCAAACCCTCATTCGCATCATGGAAACCAAGGGCTTGGTCACTCACACCTTGGAGGGGCGGACGTTTATTTACACGCCGGTGTTCAGCCGGGAAGAAACGGCGTCGCGGTTTTTGGATCGCGTCTTCGACGGCGCGGCCTCACAATTAGTGATGAGTTTGCTTAAGGCCGAGAAGATTCCACCGAATGAACTGGAACAAATGCGCACGCTCTTGAATCAGGCGCGAAAGAAATCGTAGCGGGCGGTGTGGAACCAGCGGATTCGCAGGTGTGTGAAGAGGGTGAACGATGAGCGACATCTGGCACTTGGCAACGGGTACGATCAGTTGGGCCGGTCAATCGGCGGGGTGCGGCGCACTCGTGCTGTTGGTCGGGTGGATCGGGTTACGATTCATCCGGGCACCAGCACATAAGCAACGCTTGGCCGCGTGGACGTTGCGGTCGGCGGTTCTTGTCCCGTTGTTGTGCTTGTTGCCCGCGTGGTTAACGATCTCGTTGCCGACAGGTTGGCGGAGTTCATCCCCGGAAATAGCGGTTCTGACTGCGGCGGAAATACCGGACGGTGTTGAGGCACAAGATAATCCGGTTCGCGCAATTCGCAAGGCGCCATTACCGCCTGCCGAGTTCGATGGTTCGGAAGTCGTTCTCCGAAAACCGTCTCGATTTGACGAAGTGACTCCTAACCACGCACCAGTCGTGGCCGACGCCAACACAAACGCTGTCCCAGAAATTGTGCCGCCGATTCCAGCCCCAGAACAGAAATCACCCGAACAAGCCAAGGTGACATTCCGCGACACGTTAACAGTAACCGATGAAAATAGTTTGCCTGAGTACGATTCACTTTCCGTTGAGACGCCATCGTGGCGTGACCTCGTCGTGCTGGTGATGACTTCGCACTTCATGCTGGTACTGTATTTTTTCGGCGAACTTCTGGTCGGCCATGTGGCGCTCGCCAAGTTACGGCGCAATGCCGTGCCAGCATCAGCGCGGGTGCGGGCTGTGTTTGATGAGATGACGACGAAGTTGCGTCGCAAGCCGACGGTGTTGGTGAGTGACAAGCTGTTGTCACCGCTTTGCTTTGGGGTGCTTCGCCCGACAATTTTGTTGCCGAAGGCACTTGCGGGTGTCGCCACTGTCGATGAATTGAAATGGATTTTCGCGCACGAACTGGACCACCTGGGCCGTGGGGATGCCCTCACCGGGTGGTTCGCGGGGGTCGCGCGGTCGTTGTTCTACTTCGTGCCGTGGTTCTGGGCGGTGCGTCGGGAGTTGGTGTTGTCCCAGGAGTTTCTCGCGGACGCTGCCGCCGTGGCAGCGGGCGGGAAATCGGTTGATTACGCGGAGTTTTTGGTGAATTTGTCGCAGGGCACAACGTCCCCGACGCGCCGCGGTGCTTTGCCAGCACAGGGCGTTTGGGCGGGGCGATCAGACCTTTTCCGGAGAGTAACCATGTTGTTGAAAAACGAAAACCGGGGGACACACACGTCCTCCCGGCGCTGGAACCTGTTAGCCGCCGCAACGGTGCTGTCAGCCGCCGTGACGCTGTCCGGCTTGAGCATCGTCCAGGCGGAGGACGAAAAATCCAAGAATTCGGAACAACCCAAGCCACGTGAAACCCGCGTGGAAGTCGAAGTCCGAAACGAAACCCGAGCGGACGACGAAAAGCCGAAGGAACGCAGCGCGGATCAAGCTCCCCGTGAGGAGAAGAAACCCACCGAACGCATTCCGGAGACACGCCAATTCAATTTCAGGGCGTTGGAAGTTCCGAACCTGGGCGAGATTAAGAAGCTGATCGCGGAGGCGGCCAAGAAAGGGGACATCGACGAAGTGAACAAGCAAGTCGAACGCCTCGAAAAATCGCTGAGTAACATGCGTGGTCCTGGCTTCCCTGGCGGACCTGGCTTTCCTGGTGGCCAAGGCGGCTTTGGTGGCGGTCCTGGTTTCCCTGGCGCACCTGGTGGTCAAGGCGGATTCGGTGGGGCTGGTGGCCCTGGTGGCGGCTTTACTCCGCCAAATTTCCCGACGCCTCCCGTGCCGCCGGAAGCTCCCCGCGCACCAACACCTCCTGGTGGCAGACCGCCAGCCCGTGTGGAAGGGCCGAACCTCGATCGTCTTCGCGGTATGACCGAGCAACACTTGAAAGGTCTGCACGAAGCCCTTTCGCAACTGAAGGACAACCCGGTTGCCCGCGAAGCCCTGGAACGCGCACTCAACGAGGCCCATCGGGCGATGGCCGAAGCCGATCAACAGATGAAGAACAACCCCGCGTTCCGTGACGGCGCGAGACGGCTCGAAGCCGAAGGCCAGCGGTTGCGCGCGGAAGGGGACCGACTGCGAGACCAAGCCGATCAACAACTCCGCATGGAATTCTCGGACGACGTGCGGCGCCCCGGTAGCCCACGGTTGGGCGTCACACCAGCGAACGTGCCGGAAGCCCTTGCAGAACAACTCGACTTGGCCAAGGGTAGCGGGATTCTCGTGACCAACGTGGTCGGCGGGTCCGTGGCCGAGAAAGCCGGCGTGAAGAAGAACGACATCATCCTGCTGTTCGCCGGCAAAGAAGTCGGCGGTGATCCGGCGAAGTTCACGGAACTCGTCGGGCAAGTGAAACCAGGCGAAAAGGTCGAAGTGGTCGTGTTGCGAAAGGGCAAGAAGGAAACGATCAAGGGTCTGGAACTGCCGCAACCGCCCCAAATTAAACGAGTCCTCAATCTCAATGAGAACCGTGACGCACCGCGTGTCAAGTTTGAGTCGGTGCAAGTGCAAGTGAATAACAGCGATTTCAAGATCAACGCCAAGAAAGGCGACGTGACCTACAACATCGCCGGGAAGATTGAAGACGGCAAGCTCAACAAAGTTCAGATCACGATTCTCGACGGTAAGGATACAATGCTGCTTACCGGCACCGAAAAATTCCCTGAACAGCACCGCGACGCGATCCGCACGCTGCTGAGCATGGTCAGCGATCGGCCGGGCGTAGCAACGTCGTCGGTGAACGGGCGGGAGTAGCTCGCCACGCTGCTGAGCATGGTCAGCGATCGGCCGGGCGTGGCAACGCCCGATCGGCGTTAACAACAACCCGCGATCGAACACTAAGCCAGGGCCGGTTGCCCTGGCTTAGTGTGTTTCACAATGTTCAATCAGACCACTTCAGATCTTCACGCAATCCAAATATTCGATCCGTAACATTTTACTGTTCAGTAAACCTGGACTACGCGCCCTCGTTTTCACTTGTTCTCGGAGTACGCCTGTGCATCGTTCTAAAGCCCTGACCGCCAACCACCGTGGGTTCACGCTCATTGAATTGCTGGTGGTGATTGCGATCATCGCTATTCTGATCGGGCTGTTGTTACCCGCCGTTCAAAAAGTCCGCGAAGCTGCCGCGCGTAGCACCTGCTCGAACAACCTCAAGCAAATGGGGTTGGCGGTTCACAACTACGAATCGACCTACGGGAAACTGCCGACCGGCGGCGAAGGCACCGATTACACCACAACCCCCGCCTCGACGCTGTTCGGGAACTTGCCCGCCGTTCTCGCCACCGCGAACCCGAAGTGGTACCACTCGACGCAAACGTACTTGTTGCCATACATCGAACAAGGCAACATCTACGCGAACATCAACCTGCAAACCTACTACAACGACACGACGGCCTCCGCTGCCCACATCGCCGCGTTCCAAAACACGGTCAAGACGTTCATCTGTCCGAGCAACCCTGGTGAAGCCAAGGACAGCAAAGGTTACGGCTACATTCACTACGCCGCCACGGTTTACACGGACATCGACCCCGTCACCGGCATCCGGAACAAAGCGACTCGCGCCGACGGAATGCTGCACGCCAAGACCAACGGCGGACTGATCTCCATCTCCGACGGCACGAGCAACACGATCATGCTGGCAGAAGACTGTGGCCGGACGGACAAGTTTATCAGTGCGTATACCGACCCGAACACGAACGGTGTGACACTGTCTTTGGGCGTCAACCCGGCACTTCGCCAGTTCTGGCGTTGGGCGGAACAAGACAACGGCTTCGGCGTATCTGGCGACCCACTGAATTCCAAGAAGGCGATCAACAACAACGCATCGCCAATCGGTGGCCCTCCCGGTCCGACCCCAGCCGCTTGCCTTTGGACGAGCAACAACTGTGGGCCGAACGACGAGATTTTCTCGTTCCATACAGGTGGCGCTCAAGTCGTTTTCGGTGACGGTCACGTGGCTTTCATCCGCGATTCGATCGACTCGACTGAATTGCGAAAGCTTGTTACCGCCAACGGCGGCGAAGTCATCAATAGCAACTCGTTCTAGTGCGTTGAATACCACACAAGCCATCCGCCGGGACCGTCTCGGCGGATGGCTTTGTTCTTTCAGGAGATTCTTCGATGATTCGATGTGGACTACTGACCCTGTGTGTCATCTCGTTGTCACTGACAGGCTGTGGCACCAAAGAAGTCACCACGCCAAAAACCTACCCGGTTAGTGGCAAGGTGTTAGTGGGCGGGGCGCCCCTTGACGGTGGGCGGATCACGTTCAAAATGTCCGACGCCGGCATGCAAACCAACGAAGGCTATGCCGAGTTGGAAAAAGACGGCACGTTCAAAGCGAACATGAACGGCGCAAGTGGCTTGATGCCCGGAAACTACACGGTAACGATCTCGCCGTTGTCCTTGAAGGCCGCCGATCAAAAGAAGGTCAACGCCTCGAAGATTCCGAAGAAGTACCAAGACGACAGCACGACCCCGTGGAAGATCACAGTCGAAGCCAAAGATACGACGCTAGAACCACACACGATTCAATCGTAAAGTCGATTCCCCTGGGTAGCGATGAATCCTCGCTGCCCAGGGAACATTCTCCCACACTCTGAACCCGTCGCTGCAATCCTGTCTCTATCTCAAGTCGCACCGTCGCAATAGATTGAACCTTTCTGGCTGAGTCGAACACCGCGGATGCCAAGGAACCGGGGCCATGAGCAAGCAAAAGAAAGTTCGCGTCGAGTTCCGGCGGAATCGGACCAAGCCGCCGCGTGAGAACGACATCACCCGCGACTTCCACGACGACGCGGAGAAGGTGGGCGACGCACAATCCGGGGAGCGGGTGCGGGCCAAGGGGGACATCTCGCGGCACCGGACCGTCATTCTCGACGACACCGGCAAGCCCACGGGTGACGCCGAGACCCCCGGAATGCCCGCCGCGAAAGATAACGTTTGCGTTCCGGGTCGCGTGTTAAAGGTTCACGGCCTGTACAGCTACGTCGAACTCGGCGACGGCCAAGTGTATCGTTGCACCTTGCTTCGCGTCCTGAAGTCGATCCAAACCGACGAGCGCAGCATCGTGACGACGGGTGACCGCGTCTGGATTCGCCCGGCCAAGGACGGCGGTGCGGAGGGGCAAATCGAGCGGGTCGAACCCCGGCACGGGGTGCTGACCCGCGAAAGCCGACGGCGTGAACACGTGTTGGTGGCGAACATCGACCAGCTTGTGATCGTGATGTCGCTCGTCGAACCGGACCTCAAACCGCACCTCATCGACCGCTACATTGCGGCCGCGTACAAGGGTGAACTCAACCCGATTCTCTGTTTGAACAAAGCGGACCTCACCGACTCCGTCGAACTTCAACCGCTCATCGGCGCCTATTCGCAGATGGGCATTCCGACGGTGCTGACCAGTGCAAAGACCGGGCAAGGGGTGCCACGGTTACGCGAAATGCTGACGGGCCGGGCCACGGTCTTTTCCGGGCAAAGCGGCGTCGGAAAGTCGTCGCTCTTGAACGCGATTCAACCGGAGTTGGCGTTAAGGGTGAAGACGGTCAGCGAGGTGAATCAAAAGGGCCGTCACACCACGACGACGGCGGAACTGATCCGCCTCGACTTCGGCGGTTGGGTCGTCGATACGCCGGGGGTGCGGCAACTGCAACTCTGGGACACCCGCGCCGAAGAAGTTGAAGGCTACTTCCCCGACTTCCGCCCGTTCGTCCCGCTGTGCGGCTTCCCCGATTGCACCCACATCCACGAAACCAAGTGCGCCATCCGCACGGCCTTGGCCAAACGGTTGCTCAGCGACCGCCGCTACCAAAGCTACCTCGGCCTGTTCCACGGCATGAACGAAGAGTAACGGGTCAAGCCACTCATCCGAGCCACGACCGTCAGGGAGTGGCCCAATCTCCCTCCCACGCCACGTCGATGGCAACGTAGCAATCGACCCTCCTTCCGCCACCCTGTTGACAACACGCCGTAGAGTGCGGGACAGGTTGGGCCACTTACTAACGTGCGCGGCTCGGCTGGAAAAACCACCTTTGGCGCGCTCACAACAGCGATTCCACCCAAGGCGCTACGGTACTTGAGGTGGGTGGCATCACATTCCGTAAGGATTTCCTAAAGTCCGGCGGTATCTCTTCGCTTTATCCCCTATATCGCGCAATTCGTACACGTCGGACGACCGTTTTAAATCGCGTCATGCGATGCAGATTAGCGAAATTTCGCGTTCTACCTGAATCACTTTTCCTACCTAGAGTCCCGGCATGGCGCATAGTGACGGTAAGTACCTCGGAACTTGACGTTGATGGATGGGCGGCGAACGGATGTCGCGGCAACATCAGCCGAAGTACTAGAACCCCGGTTTAGCGGAGAAGGGTCATGAGCTTTCGCCGAATGAAGATCTGTCTGTTGACAGCCGTATGTTGCGGCCTCGTCGGTTCGGCTTACGCCGCTGACGAAAAGAAAGTGGAAAAGAAGGCAGACGCGGCACCCGCTGCGATGCCAGCACCACCCGCCGCCCCTTCACCTGTCGTTGGTGATTGTGGCGTAGCCAGCCCGATGGCCAGCGGGTACGCCCCGACGTTCACGACCGTTCGTGAAACGATCATGGTTGCGGAACAAGTGCCGGTCACGCGGACGGTGAGCCGTCAAGAAATGCGGACCGAGAACGTAACGGCCTACCGGTACGAAACCGTCCCTGAAGTTCGGACGCAGACCGTGCAGGTCAGCCGCCCGATCACCGAAACGGTCATGGAAAGCCGGTCGCACGTGGTTTCCCGTCCGGTCACCACCACCGTGATGACGACGCAAACCAAGATGGTTTCTCGCCCGGTCACCAGCACCGTGATGACGAACCAAACCGTGACCGAGCGGATTCCGGTGACCTCGACCGTGATGACCAACGAAACTCACTACGTCACCGAACAAGTGACCGAAATGAAGTCTCGCACGGTCAAGCACACCAGCACCGTGGCTGAAGAAGTGACAGTCGGCCCAGGCGTTCTCGATCGCTTCAAAGCGTTCGCGCACCCTTGCTACTGCCCGTGCCCGAAGACTAAGACCGTCTGCAAGCCTGTGACGACCTGCGAAACCGTTTGCGAACCCGTCACGGTTTGCAAGAAAGTCGCGGTCACGACTTGTGTGCCTAAGACTGTCACGAGCTACCAGTGCGTCTCGAAGACGGTGTGCGTCCCCGTGACCTGCACCAAGATGGTTTGCGAAGCGATCACGTGTCAAGTGCCTTGCACGACGACGAAGATGGTGTGCGAAACTGTGACCAGCCAAGTGCCAGTTTGCCGCACCCGAATCGTGTGCGAGAACGTCACCCAAAACGTGACCGTCAACGTCTCGAAGTGCGTGCCGTACACGACAACCAAGTCGGTTTGCGTGTCCGTGCCTCACACCGAAACCGTGATGGAAACCCGTATGGTTTGCAAGACGGTTGACCGGCAAGTCGCCGTCGCGGCACCAGCCGGTAACGGCTGTGGCACGAACGGTTGCGACATACACGGCTGTGGCGTGACCGACCCTTGTGCAACAGTCGCAAGCAGCTACGCTTGTGACCCTTGTGCAGCCGGTATTTCTCGCCCAGCACTCGGTAGCCGCATCAAGGGCTTGTTCGCCGGTATGGGAAGCCTCGGTGGTCGCCTCAAAGGCAAGCTCTGCGGCCATCACGGCCCAAGCTGTGACACCGCTTGCGGCAGCCCACTCATCAGCAGCTGTGCAGCAGCACCAAGCTGCGGCGGTTGCAACTAAGGTAACAAACGGCTGATGCGGCTCTGTACCCCGCACACCCCACGAACCCCGGCGAAAGCCGGGGTTCTTTCGTTGATGCTACAAAACCCGCCTGAAAGGTTTGCCACGCACCACCCAATCCTTGCGCACACTTGAGGCTCACCCGGCGGAGCGATAAGATGCTGGTACCGAAAACTTTTTGATTCCGCCAACCTGCCAGGCATCTCCGCCGCGTGGTTGGGATTTCCCAAACCGACGCGGAGTTTCCCATGTTGTTTTCGTCTCGTCGAGACACCGTTGAATCACCGGACGACATCTTCGCGGAAACGCGGATGTCGTTCGGAGACCACATTGAAGAGTTGCGGAAGTATTTGCTGCGAGCGATTTACGGCCTACTGGTCGTGCTGGTCGGTGGGTTTTTCCTGGACGGCATCGGCGAGTACCTCGAATCGGATTACATCGGCCTGGGGCGGCCGATGTTGCAAGTCATCGTCTACCCGGCGGAATCCCAGGTGCGGGCGTTCTACGCCCGACGCAACGAAAAGGCGTTGAAGAAGCTGACCGAGATTCAATCGGATGTCACCGAAGTCGAGCGGATTAAGCAAAAGTTGAAGCGGAACGAGCAAGACACGTCGTGTCTGACCAGCGAAGAACTCGCCACGATGCGGGGGGCGCCGATCGAAATGCCGGTGCTGCTGCCGGTGAAGGCGTTCGAGGATGCGTTCGGCATCACCGCCAAGAACCCCGCGCAGGCCGACATCGAAGTGAAGATGAAGGTCTACCCCGCCCACATCAATTTCCAGAGCAACCGCGGCGAAACGCTCCTGGAGAACCGCAACTTCATGCGCACCCAAAGCCCGCAAGAGGCGATGGTCGTCTACTTCAAAGTAGCAATCCTTTGCTCGGCGGTGCTGGCTAGCCCGTGGATCTTTTACCAGATTTGGGCGTTCGTCGCGGCGGGGTTGTACCCCAAGGAACGGGCGTATGTTTATAAGTTCCTCGCGCCGAGTATCGGCCTGTTCCTGACCGGGGTGTTGCTCTGCCAGTTCGTCGTGTTACCCGGTGCGGTGAAGGCGCTGATTGCCTTCAACAACTGGATCGAACTCGACCCGGACTTGCGGCTGAACGAGTGGCTCGGGTTTGCGCTGATGCTGCCGATCGTCTTCGGCATCTCCTTCCAAACGCCGCTGGTCATGTTCTTCATGAACCGCATCGGGCTGTTCGGGTGGGAAGACTACTGGGCCAAGTGGCGGTACGCCGTGCTGATCCTCGCGTTGTTCTCCGCGATCATCACGCCCACCCCGGACGCCATCACCATGATGTACCTGTTCATCCCGATGTTCGGCCTGTACATGATCGGCGTCGCGGTGTGTAAAATCTTCCCGCCCCAGTACGAAATCGACGACGCGGCCGAACTGGCCGAACAAGTGGCAGTGTGATTGATATGACCAACCCGCTTCCCCCGAGTGTCTACCTCGTCGGTGCCGGTCCCGGCGATCCGGGGTTGCTGACGCTTCGCGGGGCGGAGTTGTTGGGGCAAGCGGACCTGGTTCTTTACGATCAACTCGTGGCGAAGCGGTTGCTGGATTGGGTGAAACCGGGCGCGGAGTTGGTCTGCGTCCGCGACTTGCCCGGCAACCACCCGGACAAGTACCCGCACATCTTCAACCGGATGATCGACTCGGCCCGCGCCGGCAAGACCGTGGTGCGGTTGAAGGGCGGCGACCCGCTCATCTTCGGGCGCGGCGGCGAGGAAGCGGAGGCGTTGCGGCAAGCCGGTGTCGCTTACGAGATCGTCCCCGGCGTCACGGCAGCATTGGCCGCCGCCTCGTACCTCGACATTCCCTTAACGCATCGGCAACACGCCAGCGCCGTGGCGTTCGTCACCGGCCATGAACTGCCGATGAAGCCCGGCAACAAGCTCGATTGGGAAGCCCTCGCCAAATTCCCCGGCACCCTCGCCATTTACATGGGCATCGCCCGGATGCCGCTCATCGTCGCGGAACTGTTGCGCTACGGCAAAGACCCGCTCACCCCGGCGGCGATCATCGAACGGGCCAGCACCGGCGACATGCGCACCGCGTTCGCCCCACTTTGGGATCTCGAACGCGCCCGCCGCCAAGCCGGGTTGGAAGCGCCGGGTTTAATTTTGATTGGCGATGTGGTCGAACACCGTGCGCCGGTCTCGTGGTTCGAGCAACGCCCGCTGTTCGGCCAACGGGTTCTGGTCACGCGGCCCCGGCACCAAGCCGAACCGATGATGCACAAACTGGAACTCCTCGGCGCAGTCCCGGTGCTATTACCCACCGTCGAAATCCGCGAACCCAGCGACTTCTCTGCGGTAGATGCTGCACTGGACGCGGTCCGAAATGGCGCGTGGGATTGGGTCGTGTTCAGCAGTGCCAACGGCGTTCATGCGCTGATCCGCCGGTTGCGAACACTAGGCCGCGACCTACGTGACTTTGGCCGCGTGAAGTTCGCCACCATCGGCCCGAAGACGGCAGACGCGCTCCGGGAATACCACCTGAACCCGGACCTCGTGCCCACCAGTTCGTTCAACTCCGAAGGCCTAATCGAAGCACTGCAACCCCATGTCGCCGGGCAACGGGTGCTGTTGGCACGGGCCAACAAAGGCCGGGAGTTACTCCGCACCGAGTTGGCTAAAATTTGTACCGTCGAGCAAGTTGCGGTTTACGAACAAGTGGATGCGATCCTACCAAATGCCGACGCCTTGGCCGCACTGCGACGAGGTGAAATCCGCTACGTGACCCTGAGCAGTTCCAACGTGGCGCGTGCCCTGGTAGCCCTGTTCGACGACACGATCCGTGGCCGAATCGAACGCGGCGAAATCCGCCTCGTGGCCATCAGCCCGGAGACAGCACGAGTGGTGCGGGAGCTAGGCTACCGCGTGGCCGGTGAAGCCATCACGTACACCGCAGACGGGTTGATCGACGCCGTGATTCGATTGGCTCAAACAAGTTGAACCATGAATAGCACGAATCAGACGAATAAAATCCGGGCGACCGTGGCCGAATCATGATATGTTCTGATTCGTGCTATTCGTGGTTTATTTCAGTTCTTTCATCGCGCTGTAGCCGAGGTAGCCGACGACGCTACTGGCCAGGATGCCGAAGATGTCTGCGACCATAAACGACCCGCCGCCGAACGGAAACCCGGCGGCTAGATCGAGCAGAAACAGCAACAACATGAGTCCGGCAACGCCCAGCGCCCCGTAGCACATGTACTTTTCCATCGCCAAGCCTTTCCCGACTACTAGGGTGCTCACAGCCACCTCCCGACAGGGGCGCGGTAGTTGTAACTCGGACGGAATTTAGCCAGTATCCTACCGAACCAGAGCCACGGAGCAACAGGTTGTGGGAAGAGTTTCAAAATCGCCCCGCTTCCCTGCGCCGCATTCCCCGCAGAACGGGCGCAATTGCGCAGGATTAGTAGGAAGAGTTTAACGCGGAGATTCCCGACTCGACGCGCCATATGCCACAAGATACGATAAACATAGCGCAGGAAACCTGCGCAAGCATTCAAATCGGAGCGTACCATGCTCGTTCGGCTCTTCGGCAAAAACTTCCGCTCCCTGAGGGACGATTTCGAGCTGTCAATGATCGCCGCTGACTTGACGCGGAAGGAAGACCGCGACCGGGGGATCATCGAAGTGCCAATCAAGGGAATGACGGAGCCACTTCAGTTGCTGCGCTGCGTGGGAATTTATGGGCCAAATGCTTCTGGAAAATCCACGGTAATGCGCGCCAGTCGTGCGTTACTTTGGCTTGCGACGAATTCAAGTAATCGATCCAAACCAGAAGCAAAAATTCCACCATATGAACCCTTCATTTTAGATGACGAAATGAGAACCGCGCCAATCGAACTTGGTTGCGAAGTGGTGTATAAGACAAAAATCTTGAGATATGAGATTAAATTCGAGGAAAGAACTATCCTGACCGAAACACTTACTAGATTTGATGAAGACCGTGAAGTAAAGCTTATTGATCGCCAGCAGAACAAAGAAGTTCGTGGGGAACTTATCCCAAGAACTGGCGCAAACAGACTTTATGTAAAGGAAATGCAGCCTAACGTGGCGGTGCTATCAAAACTGGCGCAGCATGGACCTCGTAAAGGAAAAGAGTCCGTGTTACCTTTTTACACAGCGATCAGAAATTCACTTCGACACGAAGACTATACACATGCTGGAAGCATGGAAATTAGAATCGATTTTACAGAGGACGATCCATTTGGAAACGATGTGGAATATCGTGCCTGGATTATGAAACACCTTATCCAGGCTGCAGACGTTGGAATCTGTGATGTCGAAACACGGAGTGAAAGCTTCGAGGTACCAGATTTTATTCGAGAAGATATGGCTAAAATTAACAGTGAGGTAAAATTACCCGATCAACGATTGGTTGTCTCGTTTGTTCACGAAGGAACTTCAAATCGAGCTATCGACTTTTCACAGGAATCGACAGGTACAAAGAAGCTGTTCAACATCGCGGGTGATTGGTGGCGGCTTGCCAATGAGTCGGGTACACTCTTCGCGGATGAACTGAGTGCTAGTCTTCACCCTCGGTTGCTGGATCGACTCATCCGGGCTGTGAACGACGCCCCTAGTGGCGTTCAATCGCAACTGATTTTCACGACGCATGATACGGGCTTGCTTGAGGGTTTAGACGGGCTACCGCCAGCACTTCGGCGAGATCAGGTGTATTTCACCAAGAAGAACGCAACGGGAGCGTCGGAGATTTATTCGCTAGCGGAATTCAAGGACGATGCCCGACCCGTTCACAACATTCGCAAGCGATACCTGTCCGGTCTCTATGGTGCAATTCCATTGGTGGAGAAGCTCTCGCTATGAGCAAGGGCAAACGACCGAAGAAGCCGATTTCCAAGAAGACCGCAACGCTGATCAAACAGCTTCAACGGAAGCGTGGTATCCGGGATTTGGCGAAGCGGTTCTTGATCGTTTGCGAAGACCAGAAGTCGGCACCGAACTACTTCAACGCACTCAAGAAACATCTGAACCTTTCGGCAACATCAGTCGTTGTGGCCGGTAGTGGCGGCAATTCTCAGCCGATTCAAGTCGTGGATCGAGCGATTGATATCAAGGAAAAAGCAAACGATGACGACAGTGGCACGTTGCCTTTTGACGAGGTGTGGTGCGTGATTGATGGTGACTACGGCGACAAGATCACAAACGCAAGAACCCGAGCCACAGCAAACGATGTGAAGCTTGCAGTCTCGACGAAGTGCTTTGAATACTGGGTGTTGCTTCACTTCGAGGAGAACGACACTCCCACGATCAAGTGCGATGAAGTCATCAGTTCTCTGAAAGCGAAAAAGCACATCCCGAAGTATGACAAGGGCAGTTGTGATTTTCACGACGTGGTTCCGCTTGTCCACGATGCGTGTCGGCGAGCCAAAAAACTTCGGAGACCAGCAGAGAAACCCGAAGACCAAAACCCGTGCAGCGAAGTTTATCTGCTCATCAACGCGATTCTCAGCACCGGCCCGCGTGCGTTAGCCTGATTGGGATGCCGCCTCTAAAACTCCGTCTCCCGCAACGCTTTCGCCCCGGCTCGCATGGGTAGGACGACGGCGATGACGCCGAAGATCATGCCGGTGGGGACGCCGGTGTAGGCCCACCAGGGGAGTTCGGCTTGGACGCCGAAGCCTTTGGCTAGGCCGGCGGCGTGGATGGGGCCGGCCATGACCGCGACGACGCTGACCAGGAACATCAGGCCGATGACCATGTTCACGGTGCCGCCGAACCCGACCACGATCTTCGACGGGTCGGTTTCGCGGAAGTTCGGCATGTACGCGCCGAGGCCGACGTTCAGCCCGCTCAAACCAATGGCGACCACGGCGACGGTCAGGGCGTGGATGCCGACGGCATCGAACGGCATCCCGAGCAAAATATCACTGACCAGAATCAGCGTCTCGGCGGCGATGACCGAGCCGGTGGCGGCGAAGACGAACTTGCCACGTAGGATTTGTTCCCGCTTGATCGGCAGCAATCCGAGGATCCAGAACTTGCGACCTTCCAGGCTAATCATCGGGAAAATGAACCGGCTGAGCGCCGCACACATCAACACCGACGTGGCTGCGACGTTCACGAGGCTAATCACAAACTTGTCCGGTGCTTGTAAATCGTTCTTGTAAAACTGCCGCAAGTTGGTCGCGCTAATCAGCAGCAGCCCGCCGAAGATGGCGAGCAGTACCCATTGCGTCGGGTCACGGCGGAAGGTGCGGAAGTCCTTGACGATGAGAATCCGCGTCGGCTTGTCCAGGTAAAAGACCAGCAGTTCCATGACCCGGTCAAGCAGGTTGGCGCGGTAAACCCGCGCGTTGGTTCCCCCGCCGGTCACCCGATCGAACGCCGTCCGATAGACTCGGCGCGCCGTCCCCGCAGCGATCAGGAAGGCCACCAAGCCGTTGCTCCAAAGCATGGCTAGTGGCATGAAGGCGTGCCGCGTTTCACCGCGTGCGGCGGCCATGATGCCGTTGGTCATCCAGTGGCTGGGCGTCAGCGGATGTTGCACGATGGCGAACTGCCCAATCAGCCCTTCGACTTCGTTCTTCTTCTGCGTCTTGATTGACGTGCGAGCTGCGGCGCCAATCTTGAAGAGCCAGAATCCCATCACGGCAATCAAAATCACGCCGATCACGATCAACCCTTGCTTGCGGTTGCGCGGCAAGTAGCGGACCAGCAGCAAGCAAATGAGCGCCGAGACCGAACCCGGCAACAGCACGAACCCGAGAAGGTACAGCGGCAGTAGCGGGTAAAAAAACCACGGCACCCCGGCGACGATGCCGTAAGCCACCAGGATCGGCATCCCGAGGATCAAGAACGCCCACGAGCTAAACGCCACCGCCGCCTGGAACTTCGTGGCAAAAATGTGGTCGGCGCGTGCGGGCGTGGACAGCAAGAAGCGCGCTTCCGGCGCGGTGAACAGACTGGCGTACAGAATGATCCCGGTGCTGAAAATCAGCATGACGCCGAGCGTGAAGAACATCAGGTCGAACAGCCCGCCGACGATCAACCCCTTGGCGGGTACCTTGAACGCGAACATCTCGTGGAGGCCGTACCAACTGATGCCGAACACGAACGCCGCGACGATAAAGCTGGTCGAGATCATCGTGAACAGCTTGATCTTGCTAGACTCCATCGCCACCCGCAGGCCGTTGCGGACCAACCGCATTCGCAGCCAACGGAACACGGCAGCATGGTCCGCAACACGGGGTGTCGGCGAAGCCGACCGCGTGGGGTGGGGCGCAAGGTGCGGGAGGATGGTGCTGTTGGGCATGGGCATGTCCCTCGGATTCACCGCGAATAGCACGAATCAGACGAATGAAGACAAATCAATTCAACGTTTCCAAGAACAGTATTCAACTCAGTCGAAACGCATTCTTCCGATCATTTCGCTTCTGATTTCATTCGTCTGATTCGTGCTATTCGTGGTTTCAAGTCAAAACAGGAGTGTTTACGTCTTCGGTGATCTTCAAGAACAGGTCTTCGAGGGAGCCGTCCATCGACGCGAGTTTGCGGAGGTCGCTCATGGTGCCGAGGCCGAGCAATTTGCCGTGGTCGATGATGCCGATGCGGTCCGCGAGTTCTTGGGCGATGTCCAGGGTGTGCGTCGAGAGGAACACTGTGACGCCGCTTTCGGTTTGCTTGCGGAGCAGGACTTTCAACTCGCGGATCGACTTCGGGTCGAGACCAACCGTCGGCTCGTCCGCGATCAACAACCTCGGCTCATGGGCCAGTGCCGCCGCGAACACGGTGCGTTGCCGCATCCCGTGGGAGTAGCGTTCCGTCAGGTCGTCCACGAACGCATCGAGGTGGAACAGTTCGATGACGTGCGCGATGCGGTCTGCCGTGTGCGCCGTGTCCATGCGGTACAGGTCACAGGTAAATTGCAAGAACTCGCGCCCAGTTAGCTTCTCGTACAGGAACGGCTGATCGGGCACGTAGCTGATGAGTTGCCGCGCTTGGTCCCCGTGCGTCCCGAGGTCAAAGCCCCCCACGCGCACGGTCCCTTCGGTGGGGAACAACAGGCCGCAGATCATCTTCAACGTCGTGGTTTTCCCGGCGCCGTTCGGCCCGAGAAACGCAAACAGTTCCCCCGCCGGCACGCTGAGGTTGAGCGATTCGACCGCGAGCTTCGGCCCGTAGCGCTTGGTGACGTTGGTGATTTCGATCATGGAATTTACCCTCAAGTCCACTGGTTGAACCGTCAAGAGCCACACGGTTAATTAACCGTGGGCTTTGCTTGTGTTTTTACTCGTCGCGCTCGAAGCGGAGTTTCTCGCCCAGGCCGCTGGCTTCTTGGCGCATCACGCGGCCGTCGGCGGTGCTGACCCAGGTGCGGGCTTGGACTTCGTCGCCACGGTATTCGATGACCCAGCACTCGACGGGTGGGGCGTTTTTACGGTCGAGTTTTTCGGGCGTGCTTTTAACTTCGGCCAGCAACTCGCGGTTGCCGGGGTTCGGTAGGGCGCTGAGCGTGAATTTCGATTCCTTCGCCATTTCGCGCAACAACACGTTCATCGCATCTTGAAGTGGATCGACGATGCGGATGACCCAGCGGCGACCGGGTTGCACGTCCCGCAGGCGGTTCAACGGCATCATCGGGTTCAGCACTTGCCCGGCTGGCACGGGCACGGGTTCGAGTTCGCGGTCGATCACCGGGGCAGTCGATTTGATCGGGTAGCGGACCTGACAGCGGCCCAGGAGTTCGCCGTTCAACACGTAGCCAGAGACTTCCGCCGACGCATCGCCGATCGGAAGTGGGCCGATCTTGGCGATCAGATCGCCGCTCATTTTTTGTTCACGCAACTCACCGGCCCGGTTCACCCGCACGCTGGTTTCGAGCCGGGGCACGTCGAGCGAAAAGCCGTTGCTGAGGTCGAACGTGAGTTGCGAGTACGTGTTGATGAACCGGAAGGAGTCGTCGAGTTCGTTGTATTCCATTTCCGTCCTCAGCTTGCCAATGCGTTGCTCACCGCGATAAATCTGCCAGTTGGTTGCGAGTTTTTGAGTGGCTTCGTCAGCAAGGTCGATTTGAATCGGCGGGGGAGCATCCGAGAAGTACCGCGGCCAGACTTCGTGGTAGCCCACGTAAGTGGTAGTGGCGAGCCAGAACAAGACGATGGCAGCAACGCCAATTCTCGACGGCATAAATCACCTGGGCTAATTGACCCGCAACCGCAGAGATGATGTGCCAGGCGGGCGCCAGCGACATTTCCATCCTACCCCAGGACACTTGGGGAAACAACTTCGCAACACCCTCACGCCTTGAATCGACGGGGTGGCTTGAGACAATACTAGGACAATCACCTTCCGACAACTCAAACTGTGATGCGAGACGGTCATGATCGTAGGCGTGCCGAAAGAAGTTAAAGGCGATGAATACCGCGTGGCGATGACGCCGAACGGCGTGGAAGAACTCACGCGGGCCAAACACAAGGTGTTGATTCAAGCGAACGCGGGGGTTGGCAGCGGCATCAGCGACGACCAGTACGCGGCGTGCGGGGCGGAGATCGTCACCAGCACGGCGGACGTGTGGAGCCGCGCCGACCTCATCGTGAAGGTGAAGGAACCGCTGGTCGAGGAGTGGCCGCACATGCGGGCCGGGCAGACGGTGTTCACGTACTTTCACTTCGCCGCCGACGAAAAGCTGACCCGTGCGGTGATGAAGTCCGGCATCACCGCGATCGCCTACGAGACCATCAAGGACGCCAAAGGCAGCCTGCCGTTGCTGACGCCGATGAGCGAAGTCGCGGGGCGGATGAGCATTCAGGAAGGGGCCAAGTACCTGGAGCGGCCCTTCGACGGCCGCGGGATTTTGCTCGGCGGCGTACCGGGCGTGGCCCCCGCAACCGTGGCCGTTATCGGCGGCGGGATCGTCGGTGCGAATGCGGCAAAAGTCGCGGCGGGGTTGGGTGCGAACGTCTTCATCCTGGACGTGAACCTGGACAGGCTCCGCTACCTCGACGACGTGATGCCGCGGAACGTGACCACGCTGTTCAGCAACCGGCACAACATCCTGGACACGCTGCAATGGGCCGACCTCGTGATCGGCTCGATCCTAATCCCCGGCGCCAAGGCACCCCACTTGGTGATGCGCGAAGACTTGAAGCGGATGCCACCCCGCGCGGTCGTGATTGACGTGGCGATCGACCAAGGCGGTTGCTTTGAAACGAGCAAGCCGACCACCCATGCTAAGCCGACGTACATCGTCGATGACATCGTTCACTACTGCGTGACGAACATGCCCGGCGCCGTGGGCCGCACCAGCACCTACGCGCTGACCAACGTGACGTTGCCGTATGTACTGCAACTGGCGAACAAGGGATTAGAGCGAGCGATTCAGGAGAGCAATGCGTTACTCTTGGGCGTGAACGTCAAGGCGGGCCGCGTCACCAACGAAGCCGTCGCCGCAACGTTCGGGATGGACTTGGCGAAAGCGGCGTAACTGACAACCGGGTGTCACGCAATCAGAACGGGTGGGCAACGTCAGTGTTGATAACAAGTTGGTTCTGGTTTGCTGGCCCCGGTAGGGGTCACGGACTGTAGCCACGGGTGGAGCGCTTCGCGGAACCCGTGGAAGAGTTGACTCCAATACTCGACCGCCCTGAATGGGCGGAGGAATCCTTCGCCCATTCAGGGCGACCTCGGAGGGGGTTCTCGGTCCCACGGGTTCCGCTTCGCTCCACCCGTGGCTACAGTCCGTGGCTCCTTCAGGGCCATCAAACCAATCCAGCCACTGGGACATACTGTGCGAATTGGCGGGGTTGTACTTTGTGGCGGGCGATCATCGCGGATGGGGCAGCCGAAGGCGTGGTTGCCCATCGGTGACGAAGTCTTATTGCAACGAGTCGTCCGAGTTTTGCGCGAAGTCGTGGAACCCGTGATCGTCGTTGCCGCACCGGGGCAGGACGTTCCGGAGTTGCCGGTTGGCGTCGAGATTGTCCGCGATCCGGTCGAAGGGCGCGGGCCGTTGCAAGGCTTGGCCACGGGGCTAATGGCGTTGAGTGGGAAAGTCGATGCGGTGTACTTGTCGTCGTGCGACGCCCCGTTTTTACACGCGGCCTTCGTGCAACGGATGGTGAGTCTGCTGAATGAAGACAGCCGTATCGTTGTCCCGCACATCAGCGATTACCACCACCCACTTGCGAGTGTCTATCGGGTGTCAGTGTTGGATGCGGTCAATTCTCTTCTCGCCGCGAACCGGATGCGGCCGGTGTTTCTGTTCGACGCTGTGCCGACACGAATCGTTCTTGCGCCCGAACTGATCGACATCGACCCGACGTTTGAATCGCTGCGGAACATCAACACGCCGGAGGAGTACGAAATCGCCCTGCAGGATTTCGTGGCCCGGTCCTACAATCACAGCTAACGGGTGCAAAGTAAGAAGCGTTCACCACAGAGGGCACAGAGAGCCACTGAGAAGAAATAAACTGTATTAGTTTTACTCTGTGGCTCTCTGTGCCCTCTGTGGTGAATTCGGATTGTATGGCACCCATCGACCGTATCCGAAATCCTGAGCAAACTTCCCACTATGCACCCGCACAAATCGCACCACAACCGGCACGCCGGCAATGCCGATAGCAAAGAGTTCATCAAAAAGATCAGCCGCCATCGCATTGATCCGCCGGCGGTTCCCAAGGGGATTAATGCCGCCGATTTGATCGACGCGGCGTTCCTGTCGTACAACGCCGGGCGGATGCGCGAGGGGTGCCAACTGTTCGCCAACCGCATGTTGGAACCGGACGCCACGGTCGGCCTCGCGCTGTCCGGGGCGCTCACGCCGGCCGGTCTGGGCATGTCGTGTTTGGTGCCGCTGATTGAAGCGGGGTTCATTGATTGGATCATTTCCACGGGTGCGAACCTGTACCACGACACCCACTACGCACTCGGCATGGACCTCTACCAATCGGGGCCGAACTTGCCGGACTTGGAGTTGCGTGAGAACCAGATCATCCGCATCTACGACATCATTTTCGACTACGAGAACCTGCTCGGGACGGACAAGTTTTACCGCACGCTGTGCCGGGGCGAGGCGTTCCAACAGACGTTCGGCACGGCGGAGTTTCACAACCTCGTCGGCAAGTATTTGGACGAACGCGAAACCCAAACCGGCGTGAAGGGTAAGAGCCTGCTTGCCGCCGCGTTCCGCTGCGGCGTGCCGATTTACACGAGTTCGCCGGGGGACAGTTCGATCGGGATGAACCTCGCCGCCCTCATGCTGGAAGGCAGCAACCTGCGCATCGACCCGTTGCGCGACATCAACCAGACCGCGTCGATCGTGTGGGAAGCGAAAGCCAGTGGGGGCACCAGTGGCGTGTTCATTCTGGGCGGGGGATCGCCGAAGAATTTCATGCTACAAACCGAACCGCAGATACAAGAAGTGCTGGGACTACACGAAGCCGGTCACGACTACTTCCTGCAATTCACCGACGCCCGCCCGGACACCGGCGGCCTGAGCGGAGCGACCCCCTCCGAAGCGATGACGTGGGGCAAAGTCGATC